>JAUHYO010000350.1 GCA_030426325.1 Gammaproteobacteria bacterium
TGTGGAGGTTCAGGAGCAACGGCATGGTAGCTCGCCTCGAGGTGTTTATCGCCGGTGACCGCATAGAGGTCTTCGCTGACGACCAGTGCCAACAGATGCCCATTTTCGATGCCGTCATAGGCTCCCGACGCAAGTTGCCCGCGAATCCGCCTGGCCATCGCCACCCCCTTGTCGACAAACACATAGCCGGTAACGAATACCAGCGTAATGATCAGTGCTGTTGCATTCGGGACGTTGAGCAGCGCCTGCATGACGATGGAAATGCCACCAACCAGCAACACGACGAAAGCAAAAGACAACAGGTTCAGGAACGCAAAAAACAAAGCGAATCCGCGTGACTCGTATCGCTTGCCGATCCAGTCCGGCATTGTCAGCGCACTCGACTCGGCACCAAGCTGGCGAAAACGGAACGACAGAATGGTCAACATCGTAAGAAAGCTCAGGCCAACGGCGATGACCATATGAAACCAGGCGCTCCAGCCATCAACGTAGACAAAGCCCGGGTTAATTATGAATGTTGATGCTGAAGAAACACTCGCGGCCAGGATGATCCCGACGACCACCGGGTTCATCGCGCGGTCGCCAAGTGCGAAGCTGCCGAAGCCCTGGGTGCGACGATAGCCACGCCATCCCAGCCACGACGTAGCGATGAGGTAGGCGGCGAATAGCGACCAGGCGAGAATCAAAGCGTCCTGCCAGCGAGACTGTCCAGCATGGCTTTAATAAGCTTCACCTGTTGACCCTGTTTGGTTGCATAATTCTCGTCGGTATAGCCCCACCAGTCCCAGCAGCCATAAGGGTTCATCGGCGCGATCTTGCTGGCCGCAACTTGCGGATACAAAACCAGCAACTGATTGGACTCCGCCCATTCGTTGTAGCCTGCATTTTTGGCAAACGCATCATCGACAAATTCTGATGATTGAACGCAACCATGAAATGCAACGTGAACGCCGCAATTTGCGCCTGCTGCGCAGGATGCGGGAACGTACAGAAAGGCCTTTTCCAGCATTTGCGCATCGGGACCGCCAAGCTGTTCGATAATACGCAATTCGCCGGATGCTTCCGTTCGTGCAGCGAGGTCACCGTAAAGCGATGCGAGTAATTCGCCTGCCGCGTCGTAATCACAATTCTGGATATACGGTGAACCGAATGTGTTGCAATCCAGCCCCTGGTTGAGCGTCGGCATGCCATGCACAACCTCGACATCGTTGATGAGTGTTACATCTGCACCGAGCTCGCGATAATAGGTCCTGGCCGCGTCGACGACACCGGCATTGACTCTGTCATCCAGCGTACCAATGAACAGCCAGACCGGATCGTCGGCAAGGTTGTCTATTGAGTCGATCAGGCCGGTGTCGGATGCGGAGCGCGTATAGTCCAGCAGCGCAGGAATGCCAGGATCGCCACCCTGGACACAGGGACCGATGCCTTTGCTCAGCGTACCCTCGGCACAATAATACGGGCCACCCGCCAGCAATGCGGCGCCACGAAAGAGTGCCGAATGCGCGATATGCAATTGACCCGCCATGTAAGCGCCGGACGATATGCCGGACACGCTAATGCGATCCGCTGCGATCGAAAACGCCGAAGTATCCGGCGACGGGAGCGGTTCCTTCGAACACGCGCTGACGAGCACAGTCAGCACGACGAAAATCAAATTGCGCACTACGGCACCTCGTCGAGAAATCGGTCAATGGCGGCCAGGCTCTCTGGCTCGTCAAGCAAAGGAACATGGCCCCGGTTTGGAACGGGGATGACATCGAGATCAGCCTTGACGAGAAGCATCTTGTCGATGATCTCCCGTGTCAGGATGTCAGACATCTCGCCCCACAACAGCATTGTCGGAATGTCCCGAAGTGCGGCGAACAGGGCCCAGGGATCGGCTTGCAGCACCGCGGCCTCGCGCGCTGCGCGACCAATATTGCTGTCGCAGTCGATGCGCGGTACGCCGTCGGGACCTTCGCGGTAGGCCTTCCAGGCCATCTTGTGCCAGTCAGCATCGCTCAAGCCCGGCAGCCATTCGGCATAGAGTTCCCGGGTTTGCGACACCGCTTCGTCCCAGTTCTTAACCGGCTTCGTGCGACCCGTGTACGCCTTGATGCGTTCCAGGCCGGCTGCATGCACATCGGGTCCGATATCGTTCATGATGACACCGGCCAGGCGTTCTGCATTTGTGGCGGCCATGCCCATGGCGCAGAGACCGCCCAGCGATGTGCCGATCACAAGCACCTTGTCGATTGCCAGTTGATCGAGCAGCTGCCAGGTGTCGTTGACGTAGGTGGTTGGGTGATAGTTTTTCCAGTCCGGGTCGTATTGCGAATAGCCGCGACCTCGAAAGTCAGGCGTTAATACACGTCGCCGGGTCGCGATGCGCATAGCGAGATCTTCAAAATCGCGACTGTTGCGGGTAAGGCCGGGCAGGCAGATGACCGGCGTGCCGCCATGACTGCCGCCAAACTCTCGATAGAAAAGTCTTAGTCCGTCACTGCTGCGGTAGTATTTTGCATTGTCGACTTTCGCCACGCCGGCCTCCTCAATTTGCCGGTTCGGAAAACCGCTTTCGCAGTTCACGCTTCAATACTTTGCCGTTCGGATTGCGCGGTAATTCGTCGACGTACACGGCGCCCGATACCCGTTGCTGCTTTCCCAGTCGTTCATTGGCCCAGGCCGCGAGAGCATCGGCGTCGATCGCAGCATCCTCTGCGAGCACGACGACCGCAAGCGGTGTTTCGCCCCATTTCTCATGCGGGATGCCGATAACGGCGACTTCACTGACTGACGGGTGCTGAACGAATGCCGCTTCGATGTCCAACGGGTAAACGTTCTGGCCACCGGAAAGGATCATGTCTTTCTTGCGATCGACCAGGGTCAGGAACCCCTCGTCATCGAGCCTGCCGATGTCGCCGGTGCGCAGCCACTTTCCGCCCGTCGGGTGGATCCATGTCGCTTCTTCGCAGGCGGCGTCATTTGCATGATATCCCGCCATCATAAATCGGCTTTCACCGACAATTTCACCGGCTTCCCCGGGCGGCACCATCCGGTCGTCGTTATCTACAATGGCCAGTCGCTGGCCGGGGCAGGGGCGCCCGACCGTATCAAGCTTGTCGAGCATGTCCTCAGGTCCGAGGATGGTCACCAGGCCCTCGGTTAGTCCGTAAAGCTCAATAAACGACCCCGGCATTTCGTTTGTGAGTCTGCGTTTTAGATGCGCTGCCAGCGGCGAGCCGCAACACATGTAAGCATCGAGACTCGACAGGTCATAGTCAGCGTAGTGTTCATGTTCGAGCAATTTTTGATACTGCAGTGGCAAAAATTGCTCAAACATGAACACTACGCTGACTATGACCTG
>JAUHYO010000024.1 GCA_030426325.1 Gammaproteobacteria bacterium
GATGAGGTTCGCGCGAAAGGCGGCAAGCCGTACTACATTCCCGGCGGCGCATCGAATCCGGTCGGCGCACTGGGCTATGTCGGTTGCGGCATCGAATTACTGGATCAGTTCAACGAACAGGGGCTCAAGGTCGATCATATCGTTTCGGCAACCGGCAGCGCCGGCACCCACGCAGGCCTGGTCGTTGGGCTGCGCGGCAGCGGCAGTGCGTTGCCGGTGCTCGGTATCGGAGTGAACGCCCCGCAGGATGTGCAGGAGGAGCGCGTCTATAAACTGGCCGTTGAGACCGCAGAACTGGTCTCGGCACCGGGTTGTGTCGCGAGGGAAGATATCGTCGCCGACTGTAATTACATCGGAGCGGGCTACGGGGTACCGACCGATGCAATGAATGAAGCGATCCTGATGCTGGCCCGTTTCGAAGGCCTGCTGTTTGACCCGGTTTACAGTGGCAAGGCGCTGGCCGGAATGATCGACTATATCCGGAAGGGCCGTTTCGGCAAGGGACAGAATATCGTGTTCCTGCATACCGGCGGGTCGGCCGGTTTATTTGCCTACTCGGACATACTTAAGACCTGAATGCCGATTTCTGATGCAAAGCATCGTATCATTGCGGGTATGCAATCCATGATCTCAATCAAGGACCTTTCAAAGGTCTATGCGGGCGGGTTTACGGCACTGAAAAGCGTTAGCCTGGATATCGACCGGGGTGAGATTTTTGCCTTGCTGGGACCGAACGGTGCCGGAAAGACCACGCTGATCAATATTGTCTGCGGTATCGTGAATGCATCGGGCGGCAGCGTTGAGGTCGATGGCTACGACATCCAGCGGGATTTTCGGCAGACGCGGACTCGCATCGGCCTGGTACCCCAGGAGATGGCGAGCGAGTCATTCGAAACGGTCTGGAATACCTGTAGTTTCAGTCGTGGCCTGTTTGGAAAGCCGCCGAGTCCCGAATACCTGGAAAAGGTTCTGCGTTCGCTGTCGCTCTGGGACAAGAGGGACACGATCACCATGCAACTCTCGGGCGGCATGAAGCGCCGAGTGCTGATTGCCAAGGCGCTGGCGCACGAGCCCGAGGTGCTGTTCCTCGATGAGCCGACCGCGGGCGTCGACGTAGAATTGCGCCAGGACATGTGGAACGTTGTTTCTGCGCTGCGGGACCAGGGCGTCACAGTTATCCTGACGACGCACTATATTGAAGAAGCCGAGCAACTTGCTGACCGCGTCGGCGTTATCAATCACGGCGAGATCATCCTTGTCGAACAAAAGGCCAAGTTGATGCGCGATCTGGGCAAGAAGCAACTGGTGCTGAACCTTCAGGAGCCGCTCTCCGAAGTGCCAGCTGAATTAAAAGACTATGGCCTGGAGCTGAGCGACGATCACAATGACCTCACGTTTACCTACGATACGGCGCGTGAGCGTACCGGCATCACGGCGTTGCTCGGCGACCTCAGCAAGGCCGGTATCCATTTCAACGATCTGCATACCTCGCAAAGTTCACTTGAAGAAATCTTTGTCGACCTGGTGAAGAGGCCGCAATGAATTTTCAAGCCGTTAAAGCCATCTATCGCTACGAAATGGCCCGCATGTTCCGGACGGTTGTGCAAAGCATCGTCGCGCCGGTGCTGTCGACGTCGCTCTACTTCGTGATTTTTGGTTCGGCGATCGGCTCGCGTATTACCGAAATTGATGGTGTGGGATACGGTTCGTTTATCGTCCCCGGCCTCATCATGTTGTCGATCATGACGGAAAGCATTTCAAATTCTTCGTTTGCGATCTACTTTCCGAAGTTCACGGGCACTATTTACGAGCTGCTTTCAGCGCCCGTGTCCTGGGTCGAAGTCCTGCTGGGCTATGTGGGCGCGGCTGCCAGCAAGTCGATGATCATTGGCGGCATCATCTTGCTGACCGCCAGTTTTTTCGTTGATATCGAGATTGCCCACCCGGTGGTCATGGTGACGTTTCTGCTCCTGACTTGTGTTTCCTTTTGTCTGTTCGGATTTATTCTGGGCGTCTGGGCAACGGGCTGGGAAAAATTGACGATTGTGCCGGTGCTGGTGATCATGCCGTTGACATTCCTCGGTGGCACTTTCTACTCGATCAGCATGTTGCCACCCGTCTGGCAGACGATCAGCCTGTTCAATCCGGTTGTTTACTTGATCAGCGGCTTCCGCTGGAGCTTCTACGAGAATGCCGATGTCAGCATCACGCTCAGCCTCGCGACCACGGTCGGTTTCTTGATTATTTGCCTGCTGGCTGTACGCTGGATATTTGTTACGGGCTATCGTCTTCGAAGCTGACGCGCCCAAAGGGAAGCCGATGCGAAAATTCTGGATGATGCTGGCGCTGGTAGTGGCCGGCGAATTCGTGTTCGGCCTGCCGTTCAACGTACCGCGATTCTTTCGCCCGACAATGCTCGAGGTGTTCGGCTACAGCAACACAGTACTCGCGGATGTCACGGCGATTTACGGCATCACAGCGGTACTTTGTTATTTTCCCGGCGGCGTGCTGGCCGACCATGTGTCGCCCCGAACCCTGATGGTGGTCTCCCTGCTTGCGACAGCGGCGGGCGGTCTGTACATGGCAACATTGCCGGGCCCGATTGAAATGGCCATGTTGTATGGCTATTGGGGCGTCACGTCGATTTTTTTCATGTGGGGTGCCTTGATTCTCGCTACGCGGGAGTGGGGTGGTGCGCAATCGCAAGGCGTAGCATTCGGAATACTCGAGGGCGGACGAGGGCTGGCCGCTGCATCGCTCGCATTGTTTGCGGTTTACGTTCTTGCGCTATTCCTTCCCGACAATGCGAACCTGGCGTCTTCAAGTGAGCGTGAAGCCGGGTTCCGTACGGTTGTGTTGTTGTACACGCTGATGACCTTTCTTGCGGGCATCCTCGCCTGGTTCGCAATTCCTCCGATCAATCGGGCTCCTGGAAGGAGACCGAGTCCGTGGCGCGGCGTCACAACCGTATTGCGGCGACCGATTGTCTGGGCTCAGGCAGGCGTCGTCTTGTTCGCTTATTGCGGCTTCCGGGGGCTCGACAACTACTCGTTGTATGCAGTCCAGGTATTCGGAATGGATGAGGTCGAGGGCGCGCGTCTTGCCAGCTACGGTGCCTGGACGCGGCCGTTGGCCGCATTGATCGCGGGGTTGGTCGCAGACCGGTTCAAGGCTTCCTGGTCGATCGCGACAATATTTTGCGTACAGTTTCTATGCTATTTCTCGTGGTCGGTGTTGGAACCCGTAGGCACCGGTGTGCAACTGATCTTTATTAATTTCTTTGTGACGAATATTGCGGTGTACGCCTTGCGCGGAATTTACTTTTCCTTGCTGGAGGAAAACAGAACCCCGCGCGCGCTTACCGGTACAACGGTTGGACTTGTATCGGTCATCGGCTTTTCGCCGGATATTTTCTTTGCGCCGATCGGCGGTCGCATACTGGATGCAAATCCCGGTGTGCTTGGCCACCAGAACTACTTTCTGTTCCTGGCGATAACGGCATTTCTCGGTTTGTTGGCCGTCGCGTGGCTGATTTGGCAGCATCGGGCGGCTCGCGGAAAATTGTGGAAGAGCGCCGATAAGTAAACAGGCGGCAGCAAGAGAACAACGGCGTCGCAATCCCGTTGCATCGATCCGCGAAACCCGCGTCTCGGACTAGGCCTCCTCACCCAGCCAGTTCGGTTCTGGCAAGGCGTCTCCGCGGCGGGTGAAGTATTCGTAGATCGGCAAGCCGAGAACAATCAGGCCGATGCCGGCAATCGCCCGAACCGGCGTCGCAAGCAGTGTGTTGACCAGCAGATAGAAAGTAACCACAAGAAAAAGGGCTGGCACGATCGGGTAGCCCCAGACGCGGTACGGTCGAGTCGCGTCGGGTGCCGTTCGCCTCAAAACGAACAAGGATGCACCGCTCATGAAGAAGAATACCGACAAAACAAATATATAGATGTCCGTCAGGATGTCATAGGTCCCGGTTGCCGTGAGAACGACCGACCAGATACCGATGACAAGAACGGCGACGGTTGGCACGGCATTCGCCGATATCAGCCCGAGTGCTTTCGGAAGCAACCCGACCCGGGCGAGGGCAAAAGGAACTCTCGCGCCGGTCAGCAGGGTGGTGTGGAGTGTTCCGAACGCCGAGATCATTAAGCCGGCGGACATTAGAGCAACAATGCCCGGGCCGAAAAAGCGGGAAGCCGCTTCAGCAGCGACCGATGACGATTCAGGGACACTCGCGACTTCGAGTGGGGTGAGCACGTAGAAATACGCGGCATTGATCATCAGGTAGAGCGCAATAACAAGAAGCGTGCCGCCGATTAATGCATGGGGCAGGGTGCGCCCCGGATTTCTTATCTCTCCGCCGAGTGACGCGATGATCGCCCATCCGTTGTACCCCCAGAGTGCGCCGAGCATCGCTGCACCGAAACCACTGATGCCAAGTTTTGCCGTGTCGGGTACGCCTTCGCAGGTGCCCGCGGACCCGGCCAGCGCATAATTGCTCCATGAGCCATCGGCCAGCAGGTAAGCGCCTAAGCCGACAAGCAAAACAAGCGCAATTTTGATGCTGGTCAGAACGGTAACAAACTGACCGCTGGATCGGACCGTCAGGAAGTTGATGAACGTTGAGACGACGATCACCAGGAAAGGCAGAACCTGCAACGCGAGCGGCGGTAGTGTGCCGCCGGTAAAGTCGTTCAGGAAAATGACCATGATGATTGCGGCTGCGGCCACCGAGGCACCGAGTGCAACTGTCTTAGTCCATCCATAGAGAAAAGCCCAGCGCCGCCCGAAGGCCGCACCGATGAAATTAAACTCACCGCCAGAGCGCGGCATCATCGCGCCAAGTTCGGCGTAGACAAGCGCGCCCGCCAGGGTGAGCAGTCCGGCGAGCAACCATACCGTCAGGACCATTTCCGGGCTGCCGACATTGCAGGTCATTACACGCGCTTTAACGAAGACGCCAGTCCCGATGATATTGGCGAGGATGATGGCGGCTGCCGGTATCAGGGTCAGTGCACGAACGAGATGTCTTTTGGACGTTTCGGAGTTGGTCACTGGGTCACCGCTTATGGTTTGTTATTGTCGGCTAACAATGCGAGTCAGAATTGTCAGAGTTTCAGACGTGCATAATGACACGAATTGGCAGTCCGGTGCGGCGGTCCGCGTGAATGCGTCGTGAGCCGCCCGGCTCGCAGGTCCTCGGTTTCAAGGGTTTCGCAAAGCGAACAACTTTTCTACAGGACGATCCAATGCTGCGGACAATTTTAATGCGAGAATTGTCGACGGAACGAATACACCGTTTTCAACGGTGTTTATGGTCTTTCGACTGACGCCAACTCGCTGCGCCAGTTCCGCCTGGGTTAGACCGGCCTCGGACCGGATTTCCTTCAGCCTGTTTGCCAGTTCCGGATGGTCAGGCATTCGAACGTTCCAGCACGACGAACGCGTAAATCGGAGTGACCACGGCAATAACCAGAATAAGGTGTGCTGCCTCATTGCCAGTCAGCGGCTGAAAAAGCGAAAGCAAGAAAAGCGAGGCGGCAGCCAACAGCGTGACCCAATAGCCGGTCGAAAACGCCTTGGATCGGTTTAATTGCACCAGCTCGTCTTCAAGCGCGGATGCGACATGAGGATCTCGTCGACGCGATGCGCCGCGACCGGTCGCGAAAAGGTAAATGAGCGCGCCCGCCCAGACCACAAAGCCCGTACCCGCGATAAGCGCGGCGACAGTGCGGTTTTCGACAACAGCTTTGCCAAGGAAATCCATACCGGGGACTTGCCAGATCAGGAATGCCGACGCGAGAACCATTAGCAGGATTCGGCGCTGGAGTGATTTCGACTCAATTTCATTGTTCATTCAGATGATCCTCAATGTAACCTTAAGGTATCATCATGCCTGTTTGCGGATGTAACGTCAAGGTTACAAAGTGAGATCTCTTGAGACCAATCGCAGGCGGGTATTTCACCGCTTGTTCATCAGTTCGTCAGGTTGAAATCCACAATAATCGGGTCGTGATCGGCCGAGCGATACGGTGAATCGGGGTCAAACAGTGCAGGATTCCGTCCGTTTTCAAGGTTGTAGTCAAGCAACGCCGGTTCGTCGGCATTGATATGCCATTCGAGCGCTTGTGTCACTTGTCCGGCAAGGCTGGCGGTTGCCAGTGCATGATCGAGCGCGCCGGATTGGCCATCGAAAACAAACGAGCAAGGGTCGCGCGCGTTGGCTAACAAGTTGACCAAGCCGTTATTGGTCAGCGCGCGGATCGGATCTTCCATCGAATAGGCGTTGAGGTCGCCGATGACCAGGAAGTCCGGATCACCGCTCCCGGTCGGGTCTGTTGCAATCCAGTCGGCAATTGCCGCCGCCGCGTTTTGACGCGTGATATTGCAATTGCCCTGGCCATCGCCGGTATTTGGGTCGCCGTCTGCCTCACAGCTCGATCCTTTCGATTTAAGGTGGTTCACGATGACCGTTAACTTAGCGCCGGTGCTTTGAACTTCGAAGGTCTGTGCCAGCGCTGGACGATTGCGCGAATCGTCGAATCGCGAATCCACCGATTTATCAAGCAATGCAAAGGGTCCGCTGAGTTCTAGCCTGGTGGTATCGTAAATAAAGCCGGTCTTGATTGCGTCGTCACCGATGGTGCCGGTATCGACGAACGCATACCGATCGGCACCGACGCGTTTATTGAGTGCATCGACGATAGCGCTGGTCGATGCGCTGGCATTATTTTCAAGTTCGATCAGGCCGATAATATCAGCGGCCATTGTCGCAAGCGCAGCGCTGGTTTTTGAAAGCTGCCGATGGTGTTCGGTGCTACTGTCAGCGCCACGACAGTTATCTGTAGAAAGGGGCCCGCAAGTCGGCTGACTATTGTCGATGCCGGAAAAATAATTCAATACGTTCGCGCTGGCGACGCGAGTCGTACCCTGCCTCGCCGGCTGGGCGGGCCGGGGGTTGTTGCTGCTGAATACAGGTACTGAAGTCGGCACCAGGCGCCAGGTTTCCTCTCCGCTCCCGGCGCTACCGCGGGAGTAACGAAGGTTGCCCGTCAGGCCCTTGATTGAGTCGCCGACTCGAATCGAATAGGACGGCGACGAGCCGGCAGTCAGATAGGAGACGGGCGTCGGGAAGGCCGTTCGCAGCCCGTCGTCAAGCGTAATCGTGCGTGCCGCAATGCTATTCACGTGCACAGCATAGGCCGCGACGTCCGGAGCGTTGCCATTGGTGAACTGAAAAATGCGACCACCTTGCGACAAACCCACCTCGCCGAATTGTTCAAGAAACCGCAGGTTGCTGATGGTCAACGCCTGTGGAAAGCGAACGAGCATACCCTCGTAGCGTTCGAGGTCAGCGATTTGCTGCCCATCCGAATTGACCACCACACCACTTACCGGAAGATGCACGTCGATCGGCTCGATATGGCCGCTACCAGTAACTGTGACGGCCGTTGCCTTGATCTGTGTTTCGCCGAAATGCTCTCCGACAACGCCGGTGACATCAACACGGTCGCCGATATTGACGTCTGTCGTTGGGTTGTTGCCGTCGAATACAAAAAGGCCCTCGGAAGTCAGCGCGTTTGAATCAGCGCTGTCTTGCTGCAGGTAAAAACCACCGAGATTGCGTGTCGTGTCAGCGTCATTGTCCTGGAAATCGCCGCTGACGATACCGGACACCGTAAGCGTTTGACCGTCAAACGGACTGACATCACCGGTGCCCTGGATCTCTGATATTCGTAACGCACCGGCGGGCGGTGACGCCGAGCTGCCCGGACCAGACCCGCTGTTTTCGCAAGCGGCGACAGCAAGAACCAGGGAAAGAAAAATCACTCGATCCACGGCGGATGCCTAGCCCATGTCGAACAGTAAAAATTCGGCGTCCATCTTTGCCTTGATTGCCAGCCGATTCTCGCCTTCAATTTGCACGCCGTCGCCTGCACTCAGGGTCTGCTCATTCAGTAGCAGTTTGCCGCTAACAACCTGGACGAAAATCTTGTGCTCATCCTCGACGGTGTGTTCAACGCTATTGCCGGTTTCCAGAACGCTCGCATAAATATTAGCACGCTGGTGAATCGTCACCGAGCCGTCGCGTCCGTCACGGGACGCGATCAGTCGAAGCTGGTTCAGCTTTTTCTCGCGAGGAAAAGCCGTTTGCTCGTATCCCGGATCCAGGTCCTTTTGCTCGGGAAATATCCATATTTGCAGCAGGTGCAATTCATCGGTCGTCGAATGATTGAATTCGCTGTGCTGAACACCGCGACCGGCCGTCATGCGTTGTACGTCGCCGGCACGAATGACCGTGCCGTTCCCCATGTTGTCCTTGTGTTCGATCGAGCCGGAAATCGGGTAGGTCACGATTTCCATGTCCTTGTGCGGGTGCAGGCCGAAGCCTTGCCCCGGTGCGATTCGATCCTCGTTAATGACACGCAATGGACCGAACTGTACGCGCTCGGGATTGAAATAGCCGGCAAATGAAAACGTGTGTTTCGCCTTTAACCAGCCGTGATCGGCGCTACCGCGAGTCGCCGAGGGAATAATCTCCATCAATGTCTTGCTCCTGATTTCACGGGCCCGGGTAGCCACTACGCCGCCCTGGCCGAAAGCTGAACGAGATCGGCAATTCGTGCACGGGCTCGATTCATGGATTCCTTGTCCGCCCCCTTGACTGCGATGACGTCGACATCGTCGATGCCGACGAATGATAGCGCGTGACGCAGGTAAGGGGTCGCAAAGTCTGCCGGACTTCCGACAGTCACCCCACCGGATGCGACCAGTACGTAGGCCTTCTTGTCTGACAGCAATCCGACGGGTCCGTTCTCAGTGTAACGGAAGGTCTTCCGCGCGCGGGCAATCAGGTCAATCCACGCCTTGAGGCTTGCCGGGATCGAAAAATTGTAGATCGGTGCACCTATGACAATGGCATCGGCACGCGTGAGCTCATCCACCAGGGCGTCCGAAAAGGCGAGTGTTTCATGCTGCGCCGGACTTTGTTCGTCGTCGGGCGTGAAATTCGCCTCGACCCAGTCCGCGCTGAGCAGGGGAATGCCGCTCGCCAGGTCGCGCTGCTGCAGGTTGATTCTGCCGTAGCGAGCGCGCAGCTCAGCGAGCGTGCCTTCGACCAATTGGCGGGTGATCGAGTCCGTTGTACGCGCACTGGCGTTGATTTCGAGGACGTTCAAAGCTTTTTGTCGCATTTTTGGCTCCTTGACCGAGGGTTTGTTCGGTCCTGGTGCCCAGTTTCACTGTTATGGGATTCGTGATAAACAGTAGTATCAGTACTAATTTGTTCTAAAAATCGCAACAACAATATGGATAAATTCGAGGAGTTTCAGGCCTTTGTCACGGTTGTGGATACCGGCAGCTTTACCGCGGCCGCGGAGCGACTGGATACCGCCAAGTCCGCGGTCAGTCGGCGGGTTTCGGGACTCGAGGCACGCCTGGGCGTGCAACTGCTGCGTCGTACGACCCGGGTATTGAACCTCACCGACGCGGGACGCGGTTTTTACGAACAGGGCAAGCGAATCCTGGCGGACCTCGAGGAGGCAGAGGCCGGCGTGCAACAAAAGCACGGCGAACTGCGCGGCACGCTTCGGGTTGCCCTGCCGCTGTCCTTCGGCGTGCGCCACATGGGCAAGCTCATCGCGGCGTTCAACAAAAAGCATCCCCATATCGAATTTGACCTGGATCTCAACGATCGCCGGGTTGACTTGATTAATGACAATTTCGACTGCGCCTTGCGCATCGGCAAGCTTGAGGACTCGTCGCTGATCGCTCGCCGCCTGTTCGAGAGTCGCTCTGTCGTTACCGCATCGCCGCATTACCTGTCAGTCCACGGCGAGCCGCGAACGCCGGACGAACTGCAAGACCATCGGTGTCTTGCCTACTCGAATCTCGCAGACCCGAATCACTGGTTTTATCGGGACGCAGATGGCAAACAGCGAAAGGTCAAAATCAACAGTGTGATGAGAGCGAATAGTGGTGACTATCTTTGTAACGCTGCCGCCCTCGGCGCAGGCCCGGTTATCCAGCCGATGTTCATCGCATCGCAGGCGATTCGCAGTGGCAGCCTGGTGCCGATACTGACCGAATATGACTGGCCGACGTCGCCCGCGTATGTGGTGTACCCGTCGACGCGGCACCTTTCGTTTCGCGTGCGAGCGTTTATCGATTTCCTGGTTGAGCGATTCCAGGGCGAGCTTGAATGGGAGCGGGACTGCAAGCGGCGGCGATAGGGCATTGCGCGAATGCGTCAATACGGTGCTCGTACTATACTTCCGCGAACCTCACTGTCGGGACGTCTCATGTCAAGAATCAGCCTGTTCCTGGTTGCGGTACTCAGTGTCGCGGCTTGTAGCAAGGACACACCACCGGCCCGCGATACGGGGCCCAGTGCGTTCCAGAAAGAACTGCAAACAAAGTTCATCAATGCAAAGCCCGGTGACGTGATCGATATTCCCGCCGGGACTTACCACCTCAATCGCGCCCTGTCGCTCAACGTCTCCGGTGTCACCATTAGGGGTGCCGGAATGGACAAGACCATCCTGTCGTTCCGGGACCAGGTGCAGGGTGCCGAAGGATTGCTGGTCAACGCCAGTGATTTCACGATTGAAGATCTCGCCATTGAAGACACGCCCGGTGACGGCCTGAAAGTCAATGAAGGCCGGAACATCGTGATTCGCCGCGTGCGAACCGAGTGGACCAACGGCCCGGACGAGAGCAATGGGGCTTACGGCATTTACCCGGTACAAACCGAGAACGTGCTGGTCGAGGAATGCGTGGCAATCGCGTCATCGGATGCCGGTATTTACGTCGGGCAATCAAAAAATATCGTCGTTCGAAATAATCGTGCCGAATACAATGTCGCCGGTATCGAAATCGAGAACTCGTTCGACGCCGATGTGTACGGCAACACGGT
Organism: Gammaproteobacteria bacterium; assembly: GCA_030426325.1. GTDB lineage: Bacteria > Pseudomonadota > Gammaproteobacteria > Steroidobacterales > Woeseiaceae > UBA1847. The sequence goes on from JAUHYO010000024.1 coordinate 10,913, forward strand.
CGTCAACAATACCGGCGGCATCCTGGTGTTCAACATGCCCGCATTGCCGCAGCTCGGTCACAGCACACGTGTCTTCAGGAATACGATTTCGAATAACAACACCGAAAACTTCGGCGCGGAAGGAACTCCGGTTGCGAGCGTCCCCGCGGGATCCGGCGTTGTCGTGAACTCAAACGACAAGGTCGAAATATTCGACAACGATATCGCCGACAACAACACGGCAAATATCATTATCGCCAGTTACTTTGCGACCGGGTACTTCGGACAGAAAGAGTCGGCGCCGAATTACGATCCCTACCCGGAGACGATATACATATACGGCAATCGTTTCTCGGGTGGCGGTTCGTCGCCGGACGGCCTCGAACTGAAAGCACTCAAAGCCTATTTGTTCGGGCTCAATGGCCGCTTTCCGGATGTGCTCTGGGACGGCTACGTTAACCCCGGCAAGCTCGATGCGAATGGCAAGCTGGTTTCGAGTGCCGCGATTTGCGTCGATAACGGCGCGGCGAAAGTCCTGAACGTCGATCTTGCGAATAACAGCGAGAATGTCGTCGTTGGCGATACGCAGCACACCTGCCAGCATGAGAAACTGCCGAGCGTCGTGCTGGAGCCTCCGCTGGACAGTTGATGTCTCGCTTGCTTTACATGTTCCTGTTTGCCGTTGTGCTTCCGGCCTGCGGCAAACCGGATGTCCCGGTCGTGCTGCATGCCGAGGACCAGGTACCAGACCGCCTCAGCGACTGGGGTGTCATTCTATCGGACGGAAAATACGCTGAGTTCAATGACGACGTATTGCTGTACGAGCTGAACACGGCGCTGTTTTCAGACTATGCACTGAAGCTTCGCAGTATCTGGTTGCCTAGAGGTGCGCAGGCGGTCTATGACGCGAACGATGTGTTCGATTTTCCGGTAGGAACGATCGTCAGCAAGACGTTTCACTATGAAAAATCGCCCGGCTGGACCGCTAACAACCAGGAGGTGCTCGGCATCGATCGTGAAGGAGGCCTTGATCAGCAAAGGCGACTTGATCTCGATAGACACCTGCTGGTTGAGACTCGATTGCTGGTGCGATACGAAAAAGGCTGGCGCGCCTATCCGTATGTCTGGAATGCGGCGCAAAACGAGGCCTGGCTCGAAATTGCGGGCGATATCAAGACTCTCACACTGGTGCAAGACGACGCGGCGCAAGACTTCGTGTACGTGATCCCCGATTCCAATCAATGCGCAAGTTGCCATGCGCCGGACCATACCAGTGCGGCCATTCGACCGATTGGACTCAAAGCGAGACACTTGAACCGGGACAAGCAAATCGAACATTGGGAGCAAAGCGGTGTCCTAGCTCAGGTGACTGAAGAACGGCCACGTGCCGCAATGTGGTCAAATGCCAGCGACGGATCGCTTGATGAACGCGCGAGAGCCTACCTGGATATAAATTGTGCGCACTGCCACAACGCCGTCGGAGCGGCAGATACGTCGGGATTGCACCTGAATTTCGACGCGCCGCCGGATCGAAATTTCGGTATCTGCAAGTCGCCAACTGCCGTAGGCCAGGGCAGTGGTGATCGCTTGTACGATATTTACCCGGGGCGACCGGAGGAGTCGATACTCGTGTATAGAATGGAACACACGGACCCGGCAATCGCGATGCCGGAACTGGGGCGAAGCACGGTGCACGTCGAAGCGGTTCGGTTGATGAAAGAATGGATCGGCAGCCTGGCGGGTGGCTGCTAGTAAGAACGGGTGCGGGAAACATCAGTTATAGAATGGATACCAAGATGCAAAAATTGTTTACAACACTGGCCTTGCTGCTGCTCGCACTTGGCACAGAGGCGGCTGAAACGGTCCGCGAGTTTCGCGGCACCGGCAACTCAACGACGGCCGTCTTCACGGTGGATTCACCCTGGCTGCTCGACTGGCGACTGGATGGCGACTTTGAGCAGCTCGTGGCGCTCGATATTACGCTGGTCGAGGCGCCGTCGGGACGCCATGTCGGGCGCGTGCTTCATACCAAGCGTCGCGGCAATGGCCTAAAGCTCTTCAAAGAGCCCGGCAAGTACCAGCTGCGGATCAGTTCGACGCTGGCGCGCTGGACGATCAAGATTCAACAAATCGAGCCGGAGGAGGCCGAGAGCTATACGCCACGCGGTTCAAAGTAGTCCGGGGGCGTATCGCGGCAGGCGTTTTTGTGTGCGATCATCAGCGACTTGAACGCTCTAACTGACAACAAGGGTTCCGCGGCAATCACCTCCGCCGCCGTAATCGTTATTATTTACGGCATGCAGATGGCAAAGGTGCTGCTGGTTCCGTTCCTGATCGCTGCTTTCCTTGCCCTGATCACGGTACGGCCGATGCTGTGGCTGCAAAGCAAGCGGGTTCCGAGCTTTCTCGCGGCACTGCTCATCGTCAGCGGCATCATGTTGTTGCTGGCGGCTGTCGGACTGGTGCTTGGCAGCTCGATCGCCGATTTTACGGCCGCCGTTCCCGGCTATCAGCAGCGACTCGGCGTTATTGTCGGTGGCGTCCTGAATTTTCTTGTCGAAACACTCAATATCGACGCGTCGGAAGAGAGTCTGCGAAAGATGGTCAACCCCGGCTGGGTCATGGGGCTGGTCGCGACGATTCTCAACAGTCTGAAGGACGTCCTGACTAACGTTTTTCTCATCATATTCACAATGATATTCATGTTGCTCGAAGCCTCGAGCGTCGGCACCAAGATCGACGCGGCGTTTGGTCACAGCGAGGACTCGCTGGAGCGCCCGCGCGCATTTTTGCAAAACCTCGGCCGCTACCTGGGCATCAAGACGCTTGTCAGTTTTGCGACCGGTGCCTGCGCGGGCCTGCTGACGTGGTCGCTCGAGCTCGACTTTCCCTTGCTCTGGGCAATGCTCGCATTCTTGCTCAATTACGTGCCGACGATCGGCTCGATCATCGCGGCGGTGCCCGCCGTACTGCTCGCACTCGTGCAGATCGGACCCGGCGCGGCCGGAGCCACGGCGATCGGGTTCGCTGTGATCAACGTGTTGTTCGGCAACATGATCGAACCCAGGCTGATGGGCTACGGCGTCGGCATCTCGCCACTGGTTGTTTTTGTCGGCCTGATTTTCTGGGGCTGGGTTTTCGGCCCGGTCGGCCTTTTGTTGTCCGTGCCACTGACGATGACACTCAAGCTCGCACTCGAAAGTGACGAGCGCACGCGCTGGCTTGCAATCCTCATCGGTTCGGAACGCGACGCGGTGCACGAGATCAAGAGCCAAACCACCGAAACGGCCTAAATGAGACGGCCGAATGCATTGTTCATCCTGCTGCTGCTGGCGCCGCTGGCTGCAGCTTCTGACGATGTCGATGCGCGCCAGATCGTCCGCAATGCCATTGATCACTGGCGTGGTATTTCATCCTATTCCGAAATGACGATGACGATTCACCGCGCGGACTGGGAACGATCAATGACGATGAGCGCCTGGACCAAGGGGCAGGACCACTCGCTCGTCAGGGTGCTGGAGCCGAAGAAGGATCGCGGCAATGGCACGCTGACTGACGACAAGAGCATGTGGTCGTATTCGCCGAAAATTAACCGGGTCATCAAGATTCCTTCCTCGATGATGGGTCAGAGCTGGATGGGATCAGACTTTTCGAACAACGATGTCTCGCGCACAGACGAAATAGTCGACGAATACGATCATCGTCTGCTCGACACATCGGTCGTCGACTCCATGACCGTCTACGATATTGAATCAATACCGCTCGAGGATGCCGCCGTCGTATGGGGTCGGGAGGTGCTCAGGATTCGGGAAGATCACATCGTCCTGGAACACTCGTTTTTTGATCAGGACAACGTGCTCGTCAAGCAGCTCAAAACCCTGGACATTGCCGAGATGGGCGGCCGCACGGTCGCAACCCGGCAGCGCATGATCAAGGCCGACGATCCCGATGAGTGGACCGAGCTCGCGGTTTTGACTGTCGACTACGACGTTGACTTGCCCGATTCGTTGTTCACGCGTTCGAGTTTAAGAAACCCGCGCGACTGACACCCGTGAATATTGTCCTGAGACTGGCATGGCGAAACCTCTGGCGACAGCCACGCCGAACCTGGTTGACGACCGGCGCAATGGTGTTTGCCAACATGTTGCTGGTATTCATGATGTCGCTGCAGCTGGGCATGTATGGCCTGATGGTCGACAACTCGCTCAAGTTGTTTACCGGACATATCCAGGTGCAGGCACCCGGATTCAAAGACGAACAGAAAATGCGCCAGGTTGTGCCGGACATCCTGCCGCTGGCGCAGTCGTTTCGCGAGCAGCTCGCGGGTGTAATGGTTGCGGCACGCGGCTCGACGTTCGCCCTGGTGTCCAGCGAAGATCGCAGCTTCGGTATCGCAATTTTTGGCGTCGAGCCCACCTTCGAGCCACAGGTTTCCAGCGTGCCGGGCCTCGTGAAGGAGGGGCGCTACCTCGAATCGAGCGACGCGCCCGAAATCGTTGTTGGTCGTGTCCTGGCAAGAAATCTCCGTGTCGACATTGGCGATGAACTGACTTTGCTCGGAAGCGGACTCGACGGCTCCTTCGCCGCAAGTGTCGTGAAGGTTGTCGGTATATTCGACAGCGGCGTCAAAGATGTCGATCGCAATATTGCTCAGATTCCCATCGGCCTGTTCCAGGACACGTTTTTCATGGAGGGTGCGGGGCACCAGGTCGTGATCGTCGCCGATGACCGGGAAAGGCTCCCTGTTTTGATACCGGACGTTGCAGGGCTGCTGCCGTCGAACTCGGATCTGGCGGTCCTCGACTGGGATCAATTGCAGCCCGGGCTGAAGCAGGCAATCACAGCGGACATGGCAAGCTCGTTTTTCATGTATTTTATTCTCGTCATCCTGGTGTCTTTCAGTGTCCTGAATACGCAGCTAATGTCGGTGCTGGAGCGAACTCGCGAGTTCGGCATTGTCATGGCGCTCGGGCTCCGGCCTGGCAAGCTTGGCCGGCTGGTCTTGCTGGAAACTGCAATCATGGGATCGATAGGCCTGCTGCTCGGTGCCATTGCGGGTGGCTTGCTGACGGCCTGGTTCAGCAACAACGGTGTTGTCTTTCCCGGCATGGATGAAATGGCGGCACAATTTAACCTGCCGGCACGAATGTATCCGAAGGTCAGTATGCTGACCCTGTTTGGCGGTCCGGCGATCGTGTTTGCGTTCACGCTTCTCGCAGCGATCTATCCGGCCATTCGCCTGAACTGGCAAAACCCGGTCGATTCAATGAGGGTGGCTTGATGCGTATGCTGTCGATCCTGTTGCGACTGGCCTGGCGCAATTTGTGGCGCAATCACCGGCGAACAATCATCATGCTCAGCGCCATTGCCGTCGGCGTTTGGGCGATGATCTTCATGACGTCCCTGACTCGCGGCATGGTCGACCAGATGGTCAGCGACAGTATCAAGGTACTTCCAGGGCATGTGCAGGTGCATCATCCGGACTTTCTCGATGACCCGAGTATCGGCAACCCCCTGCCGTACTCCGATGCGACATTGCAGCAGATGTTTGTGGCGCTGGAACTCCCGGAATGGGCCAGCCGTGTACGGGTTCCCGCGGTCGTAAGTAGCGAGCGCGAATCACGCGCTGTGACCCTGCTGGGAGTCGACCCGCTCGCCGAGCAGCACTTTTCATTTTTCGACTACACACAAGTCGAGGGGCGATTCCTCGAGGACGCCAACGACCAGGGCATAGTCATCGGCAAGAAGCTCGCCGCCACGCTCGAGACCGGACCAGGCAAACGTATCGTCATCATGACGCAGGATCCGGAGAACGAAATTGCGGACCGTGGGTTTCGAATCGTCGGTTTGTACACGGCCGATCCGGTGTCGGTAGAGGAGGCCTATGCCTACGTCGGGCGAACGACAGCGCAGGCGATGCTGGGCATTGGTGACGTGAGTACAGAAGCGATCTTCTTTGGTGATGATTACAGGAACGTCGAGGGGCTGTATCAAGAGGTCTCGGGCCTGCTGGACGATTCGGTTGCGGTGCAGCGCTGGTACGAAATCGATACCTACCTCGGCACCATGCTCAAGACTATGGATGGTTTTGTTCTTGTCTGGATAATCGTGATTTTTCTCGCACTGTCGTTCGGGCTCGTCAACACGCTGGTCATGGCCGTATTCGAGCGCGTTCGGGAGATAGGCCTGATGCTGGCTCTTGGCATGAAGCCGGCGGCCATTCTCGGTCAGATCATCATTGAGTCGATGTTGTTGCTGACGATCGGTCTTGCGATCGGCAATTTTCTCGCCTGGGCGACAATTCTGCCGCTTGAGGGCGGCATCGACATTTCGGTGGTTGCCCAGGGAATGGAGATGATGGGTGCATCGAGCGTTTTGTATCCGAAGTTCCATGTTGGCGACATGACTCTTGCCAGCACCATAGTGCTGATACTCGGGTTCCTCGCGAGCCTGTCACCCGCCTGGCGCGCGTCGCGATACGAGCCGGTGGAAGCGATAACAAAGGTTTAACGATGACAGCAGTTCGATGTGTGGATTTGTGCAAGACGTATCGCCAGGGTGACCAGGATATCAAGGCGCTCGATCATGTCAGTATCGATATTCCCGAGGGCGACTTTGTTTGTCTTTCGGCGCCGTCGGGCGGTGGCAAAACGACCTTGCTGAATGCAATCGGGGGGCTGGACATTCCGGACAGTGGTGAGGTTTATATTGACGAACAGCGCATCGATAATCTCTCAAAGGGTGCGCTGGCGGAACTGCGTCTTCGAAAAATCGGCTTCGTGTTCCAGGCCTACAATTTGATACCCGTGCTGACGGCACGAGAAAATGTCGAATTCGTCATGCAGGTGCAAGGCGTCCCCAAAGGCGACAGTGCGGAAATGGCCGACGCGATCTTGGAAGAAGTCGGTCTTCAGGGCCTCGAAAGCCGGCGCCCCGCCGAAATGTCCGGTGGCCAACAGCAACGTGTCGCCGTGGCGCGTGCGATCGCGTCGAAGCCGGCGCTCGTGCTCG
>JAUHYO010000025.1 GCA_030426325.1 Gammaproteobacteria bacterium
CGTTAAGATTTTCAACTGGGTGGCAACGATGTGGCGCGGCTCGATGACCTTCGAAACACCTATGCTGTTTTCACTGGCATTTGTCTTCCTGTTCACAATCGGCGGTTTCTCCGGCCTGATGCTCGCGGTGCAACCAGCCGACGTGCAGTACCACGACAGCTATTTCGTCGTCGCACACTTCCACTACGTTCTGGTTCCGGGTTCGATCTTCGCCCTGATGGCCGCGGCCTACTACTGGCTCCCAAAGTGGACCGGCTACATGTACAACGAAACGCTGGGAAAGGTGCACTTCTGGATGTCGACGATTTTCGTCAACCTGACCTTCTTCCCAATGCACTTCCTGGGGCTGGCTGGCATGCCGCGTCGAATTCCGGATTACTCAACGCAGTTCGCCGACTTCAATACCGTCGCCAGCATCGGCGCGATCGGTTTCGGCCTGTCGCAACTGCTGTTCGTCTGGGTGTTGCTGACATCGAAGAAGGGCGCGAAGGCCACCGACCGGGTCTGGGAGGGTTCACACGGACTCGAGTGGACCGTACCGTCGCCGGCGCCTTATCACACCTTTGATACGCCACCCAAAGCGCGCATCGCGAATGAGGCGTTCGAGTAATAATGACGGATGCTGAGCGCAAGAAGAGCATTCGCCGCACGACATTGATCGTCGCGGCGATTGCGATTGCGTTTTACTTGGGCTTTATCTTTATGGGTGTCTCTCGTGCTTAAGAATCGCGGCAATGCTTCGCTGATTGCGCAGCTCCTGCTGATGACCGTGGCGATGTTCGGCTTCGGTTTTTTGCTGGTACCGCTGTACGACGTCTTTTGCGAGATCACCGGTTTTGGTGGTCGCACGAATACCGAGGCACAAATTGTTGCCGAGGCACCGGACCTTTCGCGCGAGATTCGCATTGAATTCGTAACGACCACCAACGAGTACGCGCAATTCGAGTTCGCCGCGGACACCGACAGCATGACCGTCAATCCCGGCAAGATGTATTACGCGACGTTCACGGCGAAAAACCTCGCTGGCGGCAAGAAGGTCGCGCAAGCGGTACCGAGCGTTGCACCGAACACGGCGGCTGAGTACTTCACCAAAATTGAATGCTTTTGCTTTGAAAGCCAGGAGTTCGTGGCCGACGAAGAGCGGGCGATGCCGCTGCAGTTCATCGTCAATCCGGATCTGCCGGAGTTCGTTGACACGATTACCTTGAGCTACACTTTTTTCGACACCGCTCGCGTAGCGGCGATTACAGAGAACTAAAATGACCGCACATACAGACGATCGATACTATGTCCCCCATGGCAGTCACTGGCCGGTTGTCGGCTCGGTGGGGCTGCTGTTCCTGATGGTTGGCGTATCCAGCTGGCTCAATGGGGCAAGTACCGGCTTCTACATCATGCTCGCCGGTTTCGGCGTCATTATCTTCATGCTGGCCGGCTGGTTTGGCACTGTCATCAGCGAAAGTGTTGGTGGTCTGTACAACGACCAGGTCGACAAATCGTTCCGGCAGGGCATGTTCTGGTTCATTTTTTCCGAAGTCATGTTCTTTGCCGCGTTTTTCGGCGCCCTGTTTTACGCGCGCAACATGTCAATTCCCTGGCTTGGCGGCGACAGCAACAACTTCTTCACGAACATGCTGCTCTGGCAGGGCTTTGAAAGCACCTGGCCAACAAACGGGCCCGGCAATGTCGGAGGCGAGTACGAAGCGATGCCGCCGTTCGGCCTGCCACTGATTAATACCGCGTTGCTGCTGACGAGCTCCGTGACGATTACGATCGCGCACCATGCGCTGATCGCCGGCAAACGTGCCCAGTTGAACGCGTTCCTGGCCATGACCTTTATCCTCGGCTTCATCTTCGTCTACCTGCAAGGTGTCGAGTACATCGAGGCCTACGAGCACATGAACCTGAAGCTGACGTCGGGCATCTACGGCTCAACGTTCTTCATGCTCACCGGTTTCCACGGCATGCACGTAACTATCGGTGCGATCATGCTGACCGTCATCTGGTTCCGTGTGCTGAAAGGGCACTTCACACCCAGGAATCACTTCGGTTTTGAGGCGGTCGCCTGGTATTGGCACTTTGTTGACGTTGTCTGGGTCGGTCTGTACGTTTTCGTCTACTGGATGTAATCAGCGGGCATCCCTAGCCGGGCTGAATCCATCCCAGGAAGTACGATGCGACGAGGAACAGAATAAGGACGGCGGATAGCGCCACCCTTATCTTTAGCGCACGCAGCAGCTTCGTAGAGTCGGCGTCATCGCGCGACAGGTAGAACAGCCCTGAACCCAGGCTGATCAGGATTGCCGCCAGCAGTGCGAAGACGATGTATTTCATAACGAGTGCCTACAGTTTCGAGCGTGCAGTATAACGTGACGACCAAATCCAAAAAGCCCCTTCCGTCCTGGCTGCCGCTGGTTGTCGGTTTCGCCCTCGTCGTGCAGTTCGCAGGCCTTGGCGCGTGGCAAATATCGCGCGGCCTTGAAAAACGGGCAACGCAGAACCTCTATCAGGACGAATCGGGCTTTGCGTCCTGGCAACAGGGCCAGGCGGTGCGTCCATACCAGCGACTTAAGGTCACCGGCCGCTTCGACCCTGCGCATCAGGTGGTCCTGGAAAACATCATCATCAACAGCCGCTATGGCTACTACATTATTACGCCGCTGGAGGTCGAGCCTGACGCGCCGTTATTGCTGGTCAACCGTGGCTGGATCGAGAAGGAAGCAGATGCGCTCGACCTTGCCGCACTGAGCCTGCCGACAGAGCCGATGACCGTTCGCGGTCGCGCCGGCTCCCTGCCGCGGGCGGGTTATAAAATGGGCGTCGCGGTCACCCCGTCGCCCGACTGGCCGAAGTACGCCGTCTACCCGTCGCTGGACGAAGTCGCTGCCGCGCTTGACCGGCAAGTGCAGCCTTTTGTGCTGCTGATGGACCATGAGGAGCCCCTCGGGTTCTACCGCCACTGGGTTCCCACCGAATTTGGGCCTGGCAAGCACTTCGGCTATGCGTTGCAATGGTTCGCCATGGGTGCCGTTCTTTCCGGCTTGTTGATCTGGAACTACCGCAAGAAGCGATTTGATTCATGAGCGAGAAGAAGACCACCTGGGCCCGTGTGCAGATGCTCGTGATCGCCGCCGTGTTTTTCGGTCCGCTCGCTGTTGCAACCTGGATGTACTACACCGGCGCCTTCACACCGGATGGCCGATCCAATAACGGCGCGCTTCTTGAGCCGATCATCAATATCGTCGACGAGTTACCCGACTCCCGAATCGGTCACCTCGGCGATGGTTACTGGCTGCTGATTTACGCCAACGACGAGACCTGTGAGGCCGATTGCGAGCAGGCACTCTACACAATCCGGCAATCCCGCAAGATGCTGGGCAGGGAAATGGAGCGCGTACTGCGGGTTTTCTTGCACGGCGATACGCCGCCCGATACAGTGTTTCTCTCCAATGAGCATGCAGGGCTCATCGCGCTCTCGGACAACACTCTGTCCGAGCGCCTATATAAGAAGAAACCTGCGGAGTTGCCCGCAGGGGGGTATTTCCTGGTGGATCCATTGGGCAACCTGGTGATGTATTTCGAGCCCGGACTCGACCCAGGCAAGATGGTTGAGGACATCAAGCGGCTTTTGAAGCTGTCCAGTATAGGCTGAACGTGAACGCAAACGTCGAAACAAGCTACACGACCTGGCGAGACTACTACGAGCTGACCAAGCCGCGAGTGGTCATGCTGATCGTGTTCACGGCGATCGTCGGCATGTTCCTTTCAGTACCCGGACTGCCCGATCTCGGTGCATTGTTTTTCGGCACCCTCGGCATAGGCATGGCGTCGTCGTCAGCTGCAGTTTTCAACCACGTACTCGACGCTCGCACCGATATCAAGATGAGCCGTACAAGAGCACGCCCATTGCCGCAGCAAAAGCTGACGGCACGAACGGCTTTGTCATTTGGTTTCGGACTGGGGGTCATTTCGATGATCATCCTCTGGTATCTCGTCAATCCACTGACCGCGATACTCACGTTCCTGTCCCTGATCGGTTACGCCGTGGTTTACACGATCTGGCTGAAACACGCGACGCCGCAAAACATTGTTATCGGCGGGGCGGCGGGTGCCGCGCCACCGGTGCTCGGCTGGGCCGCGATCACCAACGAAGTGACCAGTGGCGCCTTGCTGTTGTTCCTGATCATTTTCATCTGGACACCGCCGCACTTCTGGGCGCTCGCGATCGCCAGGAAAGAGGAATACGCAAAGGTCGATATTCCGATGTTGCCAGTGACGCACGGGGAGGCGTATACGCGCCTGAACATCCTGCTGTATACGATTCTTTTGCTGCTTGTCACGGTACTGCCCTACCTGATTGGCATGAGCGGGCTCATTTACCTTGCGAGTGCCGTCATACTCGGGCTGTACTTCCTGTACTACGCCGTGCGCCTGTTCCGTGACCACGATGACATCGAATTGCCGATGAATATGTTCAGGTATTCGATCAGCTACCTGGGCTTCCTGTTTGCCGCACTGTTGATCGATCACTACCTGAAGATTCAACTAAGTCTTTAGATAATCGCTCACTGGCAGTGAGCGGATTCGCAAACCACTCGCATTGAAGATCGCGTTCGTCAACGCAGGCGCTGCCGTTGGCAAGCCGATCTCCCCGACACCGGTCGGCGTATCGTCGTAAGGTAGGATATGCGTTTCAAAAAGCGCGGGAAATGCGGCAATACGCGCCAGTGGATAGTCGTGGAAATTCGACTGCTGAATGCGGCCGTCCTTGACGGTAATCTGCAAGCCGAGCGCAGTGCTGAGTCCGTCGACCGTACCGCCCTGCAGTTGTGCGTCAACGGCATTGGGATTCACGGCGAATCCACAATCGATCGCCGCGACAATACGCTCAATAGTGAGCTTTCCGTCTGCGACGGTAACCTCAATCGCATGTGCCGCGTAGCCACCGAACGTAAAGTGGCTGGCAATGCCAATGCCTCGACCTTTCGGCAATGACTTGCCGTAGCCGATACGCTCGGCGACAAACTTAAGCAGCCTGGACAAGCGGCCCGGATTGAATGTCGGCCCGCCATGGTTGCTGTAAGGGAGTTCGCGCTCCTCGCCGTAGAGATCGAGGCGCAATTGCAACGGGTCCTGCCCGCTTTCCTGCGCAAGCTCATCGATAAAACTCTGAATGACCCAGGCATTCGCCGTATGCGCCGGTGCGCGCCAGGAGCCGCGAGGCAGACCGATTTTGTTGTGAAAATATTCGAGGCGAACGTTCTCAATACATCGTCGAGGAAAATCATCGACATAAAGCTCGGCACCGAACAGCTCCTCATCGGGCATGTTCGGCCGTCGATAATATTTGCTGGCACTCGCGAGACGCTGCGTCCACGCAGTCAACTTGCCGTTGTCGTCAAGGCCAGCCCGCATTTCATGAATACCTGCCGGCCGGTAGAAGTCGTTCCTGATGTCGTCTTCGCGAGACCATTGCAGCTTGATCGGCCATCCGGTGTGTTTGGATATCATCGCCGCTTCAGCAACGTAGTCATTCGTCAGGCGGCGGCCGAAACCTCCGCCAACCCGCGTCATGTCAACGTGAATCTGGTCCCGAGGCAGGCCGGTTACGGCAGCGGCCGCTCGTGATGCACCGCTCGGCATCTGGGTGGGCGCTATGATGTGACAGCGATCCTCTTGCACGTAGGCGTAACAGTTCTGCGGCTCCAGCGGTGCGTGGGAAACGAAAGGCACGCGATACGAATGCCTGACTGTTTTTGTCGCAGCCGCCATGGCCGACGGAAAATCGCCGTCATCCAGAACGACCTGACCATCGCCCTCCAGCATTTCAGAATTCTCGCGCCAGAAATCATCACTGTTGTCGTTGACGCTCGGACTTTCGTTCCACTCGATGGTCAGTGCATCGCGGCCCTTCATTGCGATCCAGGTGGATGTCGCGACCACGGCCACACCACTTGCCAGGATCTGGTAGGGCTCGCCCATGGCTGGCCCCTGGATTTCAAAGACGTCGAGAACGCCTTTGATTTTGCGTGCAGCTGTATCGTCGAATCGCTTTACCGTCGCGTTCAGGACTGGTGCGCGAGCAATCACCGCGTAGCGCATGTCCGGTTGAAACGTGTCAATGCCGTACTTCGATTTGCCCGTGACAATTTCCAGCGCGTCAACGGTGTTCTGCCGTTTGCCGACAATTCGATGATTCTTGAGAGCCTTCAATGGCGGACTTTCCTCGGGCAGCGGCAGCTCGGCGGCTTCCGTGACCAGGTCTCCGTAGGCAATTTCGACGCCTCTGGACGCCAGGACGACGAAGCCGGGCCGGGTCGTGCAGTCCGATTCGGCAACGCCCAGGCGCCTCGCGGCGGCCTTGATGAGTTGCCCACGTGCGGTAGCGCCGACCTGGCGCATGTAGTCCCAGTTGTCGGTCAGGCCGGTACTGCCGCCAACACCCTGGCCGCCGTATTTCCAGGCGAAGCCGTCATCGGTCTTGACGATGCCGAGCGGCATCTGGCGAACGCTGACTCTCGACCAGTCGACATCGAGCTCTTCGGCAACAAGCATCGGCAGGCTTGTACGCTGACCCTGGCCGATCTCCGGCTGGTTCGAACCAATAATGACTTGCCCATCCGGCTCGATCTGGACAAAGAATCCGATCTGCTTATTCGCCGATTCACCCGCCGACCCGCCGCCTGGCAGGCCGAGCAAGAAGCCGCCCGCGACGCTGGCGCCGGCAACAAGGAACTGACGTCTGCTGATCTCAAGTTTTGGTGTCGTCGCGTTCATTCGCGTGCTCCCGTCGAACTGGAGGCAGCGCTGAGCTCGGCGGCGCGGTGAATCGCCTTGCGAATCCGGGCGTAGGTTCCGCAGCGACAGAGGTTCGTCATGTTGTTGTCGATGTCCTCGTCACTCGGCGCAGGAAAGCGCTTCAGGAAATCGACGGTCGCCATGATCTGACCCGCCTGGCAATAGCCACATTGCGGAACATCCAGCTCGAGCCAGGCTTGCTGAACCGGATGCAGACGATCATCGGCGGCAGCGAGACCCTCGATTGTCGTAATCGCCTGGTTTGCGACCGCTGCTACGGGAGTTACGCAGGACCGTTGCGCCTGACCGTTGATATGGACGGTGCAGGCTCCACACTGACCGATGCCGCAGCCAAACTTGGTGCCAGTCATCCTGAGTTCGTCACGAAGCACCCACAAGAGCGGTGTGTCACCGTCGCCGTCAAAAGACACTGTTTTCGAGTTGATCCTGAATGTAGTCACACGAACTCCTTCAAACATCGGCACGAACAGCGTCCAGTATGGCGGCGCCTGTCGTGGCGGTGTCGTGGTATGCGACAATCCGTGCGGTAAACAGGACGAACCGAGATCATAATGCCATTAAGCGCCTGGGAAAGGCTCCATACAATGCACCGTTGCTGGCGCCTGCGATTCAAGTCCGAGGTTGCCTGTATTCAGTACGTTCGAAACGCGAGCCTGGCTGGCGCAACCGTGTTGGACATCGGGGCCAACAAGGGTGTGTATTCGATTTACATGTCCCGCGCCGCCGGGGCGGATGGCCGGCTGATCGCGTTCGAAGCGCAACCGGAGCTGGGCTCGCACCTTCAGGACGTCAAGGAAAGTTTCCGCCTCGACAACATGACGCTGGTGAACCAGGGGCTGTCGGCTGAGCCCGGCGTACTGACAATGCGGCGTGACAAAGCCGGCTCCGGCATGGCGAGTTTTCACAACGAACTGGGTACCGGTCTCGACGAAATCGACATTCCGGTGATTCGCCTGGACGACTATCTTGACGAACAGAATGTTGGTCCGATCCGGTTCATCAAGTGCGACGTCGAAGGACACGAACTACCAGTATTTGTGGGTGGCAAGAAAATGCTCGAGCGCGATCATCCAACGCTGCTCTTCGAGTGCCACGACGGCGAAGCCAGCCGAGGCGAGTTGTTCGATTTTTTAACGGCGCTGGGTTACGACGGATATTTTTTCCATGTAACGCCAAGAGACCATGCGAGCTTTTTCAACAAAGGACGTGCTGAGCTAATCGAGTACTCGAAGTTTGCGGATTACGAGCACGTCAAACCGGGCATTCATCATCGCAATTACGTTTTTGTTCGCAGCGGAACGAGGCCCTGAGCAATACAACTGAACATCAGGCGTTCGAAAAAATCGTACGCCCGCATTTCGACCGGCTGTACCGGCTTGCATGGCGCCTTACCGGTCAGAAAGCAGAAGCCGAGGACCTGTTCCAGGAGTTGCTGATCAAGGCCTTTGGCAAACTAAGCGATTTGATCAGTATTGATGAACCCGGGTCCTGGTTGTCGCGGATGATGTACAACCTGTTCATCGACGAAAGGCGGCGCTTTGCCCGCAGGCGTCTCCATACGGTTCACGAAGGCGAAATGGCGGGCGATGGCCTCGCAGGACTCCCCGGACCCGACGATCCGGTGCGTGACCAGGTGCGCTTCGAGCGAATGCGAAAGCTGGAGTCGGCGCTTTCTGCGCTCAGCGACGAGCACCGGACAATCGTGCTTTTGCATGATACCGAGGGTTATAAACTCACTGAAATTCAAGACCTTATGGGTATTCCGGTCGGAACCGTCAAATCCCGGCTACACCGGGCCCGGGCACGCCTGCGGGAAATTCTGTCGGCGGATGGAACCTTTTTCAGCCATTGAGCGTGTACGGATCAGGCAGGGCGAAAACTATGCAAGACGAAGACACAGATCGGCAGGATCAGGAGATCCGGGCACTCTTAAAGGACTATCCGATGCCAGATGCAGGCGCAGGCTTTTACGACCGCTCGCTCGTGCGGGCAACCCACGAAGGCACACGCCGGCAACGCAATCGCTGGTTGCTGACCGGCTTCGGTTCCGCCATTGCGGCGGGCCTGGCGCTCTGGGCGATTGGAACCTTGTTCCTCGCGGCACCGGAATTGCCGTCGACGAGGGCAACGATTCCCGGCGTCACGATGGCGCTTGCCGAACCGCAGACTGTCAATCTTATTTTTGCATCCGCCGAAGCGCTTGAATCGGCGACACTGACAGTGCTTTTGCCTGACGGAATTGAGCTGTCCGGGTTCCCCGGTCAGCGTGAAGTGACCTGGCAAACCAGCCTTGCCGCGGGCAGAAACCTGCTGCCGCTTAGACTGGTTGCCACGTCACCGATTGGTGGAGAGGTTCAGGCGAGCCTTGTACACAAGGATCGTGGCCGGACATTCCGGTTGCGCGTAGAGGTTGGTTAACGGAGCAAGACAATGAAACAACTCAATATTCTGGCCATAACACTGGTGCTCACGTGTTTGGCCTTATTCCCCGCAACCGCGCGCGCCGATGACGCCCTCGAAGGTCTCGATGTCACGATGGTCGTTGGTGACGATGCCAGTGAAATCGATGAGAGCATTGCCCGAATGCGAGGCCCGGATGACGACGGCGTCGATGACGACGACTGGGAAGACGATGGCGACCGCCAGCGCGATGAAGAAGAGGAACGGCGGCGCGATGACGATCGCGATGACGATGAAACGGACGAAGACGAGGATCGCTACAACGACGAGGATGAGGACGAATTCATCGATGACGACCGCGACGACGGCTTCGATGAAGTTGAAGAAGAGCATGAGAACGAAGACGATCTCGAGGATGACGACGACTTCGAAGACGGCGACGAGATCGAAGACGACATCGCCGATGAAGAAGAAGACGATGAAATGGACGACGAGGGCGATGACGTCAACATCGACTAATCACCGCAAAGTTGCTTAAAACGGTCGAATCCCCCCGAATGCACGGCGTCCGGGGGGATTTTTTTCGACTGCGTCATAGTTTTCTGACCCGAATAGTCTGTACTCTTTCAAATCTGACATAACGCGAGTCAATCCCACCCAAATGGTCAAGATGCGATACCTCAGTGTTTGCCTGAGTTTGCTGGCGGCAACCAGTTGCTTTGTGCCGATTCAGGCCGCCAGTGCGATGACGGCCGGCGAGTATTTTGCCGATGGCAACCGCCTGTTCCGGGACGACCTCTACTGGGCCGCCCTGTTGCGTTATCGACAGGCGCAGGATGAGGGTATGAACACGGCGCTTCTGCACTACAACATGGGTGTCGCCCATTACCGCGCCGGACAGCACATTCGGGCGCGTGATGCCTTGTCCCAGGCGCTCGGCGATCCATCGCTTCGCGTAGCGGCGCAATACAACCTCGGACTGAATGCTTACAAGCTCGGCGAAACCGACGAAGCACTGACCTGGTTTCGCCTCGCGCGCGACCAGAACATCAACAAGAAAATACAATCCTATGCCGTCGTTGCGATCTCAAGGATACGCGACGAACAGGCAACGCCTGACGACTTTGACGTACGCGTCGCCGAGCGCGAGAAGAAGCGCGATTTTGCCGACTTCCAGTTTCGCGTCCGCGTAGGCTTCGGAACCGACGACAATGTATTTCGCTCTCCGGCTGACGCTTACGTCGACCGGTCCGAGCCGAACGCGCCGGTCGTAACACCCGTAGTTCAAAGTGGTGCCTTCATGCCAATGAGCCTGAGTGCCAAGTACCTGATCAACAGTCTCAAGTTCGAAGGCTTTTACGTGGCTTACAAACTCGCCGGTCGCTACTACCAGGACAAGGAACTGGAAAACGCCAACGAGTACCAGCATGAAGCCAGCTTCGGAAGTGAGTACAGCCGCAAGGAAGGCAGCCGCGAGCGAATCGTACACAGCGCGTTTACGGTCTCGCAGCACGTTGAGACCTATTTTGACCCGGACGATGGTACGGCCCGTGATATTGACGGTGCCAGCATTGAGGACCGCATGGATTACTTGCGGTACGGCCCCGAACTCAGGCTGCGACAATCGCATGAACGGCTTTCAATCGGCGCACACATCAAGGGTCAGCTCTGGAACTACGAAACCCAGGAGATCGTGCCCGAGTACGATCACGAATATTTCCTGCTGCGCCTGTACGGCCAGTACAAGTTCACTTCGACCTCCCTGTTCCGGTTGACCGCTGAAGGCTACAGTCGTCGTTTCGGCGATCGCCCGTCCTATGACCTCGATGGCCAGCCGCGGCTCGGCAATCCGAACATTCGCTACGACTACTACGCCGCAGAGTTGACCGCGCGGCAGCGAATCTTCGACAGCCTCTGGTTTGGTTTCGACGTGCAACGCACGGAGCGCATCGACCAGTATGTCGGTTACTACGATTACACCCGTGACAGTGCAGGCGTCCAGATTCACTGGTCGCCGGGCGAGCGATTCGATATTGAGGCGCGCGGCATCTACCATCTCTACGATTACCCGAATGCCTTCGCCTTTAACAATCCGAACCAGCCGAGAAAGACACAGGAGTCGGCCGAGATTCGAGTGACTGCCGATTTCCGTATGACACGCCACCTGAGCCTTATTGCAGAAGGGCGCTATCGCGAGACGGTCTCCAACGACGCTCGCCTCCAGTTTGAGCGCTATCAGTACACATTGGGCGTTCGCTGGGAACAGTAAAGCTCTGCTACACTTTCGCGCTTTCGAGCGCCCGGCAACACTCCCCAGAATGGATGTCACACCAATCCTCGACAGCCTGAATGACGCGCAGCGTCAGGCCGTCACTTCGCCATCCGAGCCCGCACTGGTTATCGCCGGAGCGGGTAGCGGTAAAACGCGCGTGCTCGTTCACCGCGCGGCGTGGCTGATTGAGGTCGAGGGCATCTCGCCGCAATGCCTGCTGGCCGTCACCTTCACCAACAAAGCGGCGGCTGAAATGCGCAGCCGGATCGAATCGCTGCTGAATGTGCCGGTACAACATCTCTGGATCGGCACCTTCCACGGTCTCGCCCACCGAATGCTTAGGCGGCACTGGCGCGAGGCTTCTTTGCCGCAGAATTTCCAGATCATCGACTCGGACGACCAGTTGCGACTGATCAAGCGACTGCTAAAGAACCTGGAGGCCGATGACAGCCGCTGGGTGCCACGGGAGATCCAGTGGTTCATTAATGCACAGAAGGACGAGGGACTTCGGCCACAACACATTGATGACGAAGGCGATCCCAACCGGCGACAGATGATTTCGTTCTACCGGTCCTATGAAGAGATTTGCCAGCGTGGCGGGCTCGTCGACTTCGCCGAGCTGTTGCTGCGCGCCCACGAGTTGCTGCGTGATAATGCCGGGTTGCTGGAACACTATCGCCGGCGTTTCCAGCATCTGCTCGTCGATGAGTTCCAGGATACCAATGCAATTCAGTACGCCTGGTTGCGATTGCTTGCCGGCAGCCGCGGCGTGCCGTTCGTGGTTGGCGATGACGACCAGTCAATCTATCGCTGGCGTGGCGCACGTGTCGAACATATTCACCGTTTCCAGAAGGACTTTCCGGGTACCAACGTCGTCAAACTTGAGCAGAACTACCGTTCGACGGAAACCATCCTTAATGCTGCAAATGCCGTTATCGCAAACAACAGCTCGCGCATGGGCAAGAACCTCTGGACAGACGGCGCAACGGGTGAGGCCATCAAAGTCTACTCGGCGTACAACGAACGCGATGAAGCGGACTTTATCGTTGGCCGGCTGCGAGACTGGATCGCACAGGGACACGCGCGGGCCGACGCAGCGCTTCTGTATCGCTCCAATGCACAATCTCGTGTGCTGGAGGAAGGTCTTATCAATGCCCGCATTCCGTATCGCGTCTACGGCGGCCTCCGATTCTTCGAGCGCGCCGAAATCAAGGATGCGCTCGCCTACCTGCGCCTGATTTCGAATCGCGACGACGACAGCTCTTTTGAGCGCATCGTCAACAAACCGACACGCGGTATCGGCGCACGCACCGTCGAAATGATGCGTGCCTATGCGCGTGCGAACGCCTGTTCCCTGTGGCGGGCGGCAGGCGCCATCGCCAGTGACGATTTGAACGGACGAGCGGCCAACGCCGTCAATGCGTTCATGTCCCTGATCGAGCGAATGGCACGTGAGACCAATGGCCTTGACCTGCACGACAAGGTCGACCATGTCATTCACTTAAGCTCGCTGGTTGAGTTCTTCAGAAAGGACAAGGGCGAGAAAGGTGAAACGCGCATCGAGAACCTTGCGGAGCTTGTCAGTGCAGCGAAGAGTTTCGAGCCGGACCCGGCCGAGGAAATGTCGCCGCTTGATGAGTTCCTGTCGCACGCGGCGCTCGAGGCAGGAGAGGGCCAGGCCGATGCCTGGGAAGACTGCGTGCAACTGATGACCATGCACTCGGCAAAAGGCCTGGAGTTCCCGCTGGTGTTCATGTGCGGCATGGAAGACGGCCTGTTTCCGCATCAGCGTTCGGTCGCCGATTCACAGGGTCTCGAGGAAGAGCGTCGTCTTTGTTACGTCGGCATCACGCGCGCCATGCAGACGCTGTACATTACGCATGCGGAACAGCGCAGGCTGCACGGCATGGATAATTTTGCCCAGCCATCACGATTCATTGCCGAAATACCGGATGAGTTCATCGAGGAAATCCGGCCCCGAGTACAGGTTTCGCGGCCAGTGCGTTCACCGCGTCAGGCGCAATACGCGCACACGGCGGGCGGTAACGATAACGAACTCGGTATTCGCCTCGGTCAGCGCGTTTGTCATAAGAAGTTCGGTGATGGCGTCATACTCAATTATGAGGGCCAGGGCGCCCATGCCCGGGTCGAAGTCAATTTCGAGAATGCGGGTACAAAATGGCTTGTTCTGAGCTATGCGAATCTCGAACTGATGTAGACTACCCGCGATGAAAATTCTCATTCTCGGCGCAGGTCAGGTTGGTTCATCCGCGGCATATCACCTGTCGCGCGAAGAGGCCAACGAGGTCACCGTCGTCGACATGCGCTCCGAGGTCCTGCGTGAACTGCAGGATCGCCTCGACATACGGACCGTCGTAGGCCACGCCGCCTATCCGGATGTATTGGAACGCGCCGGTGCCAGCGATGCCGATATTGTAGTCGCGCTGACCAATTCCGATGAAACCAATATGGTTGCCTGCCAGATCGCCTACACCGGCTTTCGGACGCCAACCAAGATCGCGCGCATTCGAGCCGCCGAGTACATGAATGCGAACAAATTGTTCACCCAGGACGCGATTCCGATCGATGTTCGCATCAGCCCGGAGCAACTCGTCTGTTCGCATATCGAGCAACTGATTCTTTACCCGGGCTCGTCCCAGGTTCTCGATTTCGCCGACGGTCGTGTGCGGCTCGTCGGTGCGAAAGCGGACCGTGACGGCCTGCTGGTCGGCCAGCGAATCGCTACGCTGAAGGACCATATCCCGAACACCGAAGGTCGCATCGCCGCGATTTACCGGCAGGGAGTAGCGATGCTTCCCGACGGCGATACCGTTATCCAGGAAGGTGACGAAGTCTTTTTTATCGCGGACCGAAAAGACATTCGGGTTTTTATGAGCGAGATGCGCCGCCTTGAAGACCCGGTGCGGCGCGTGGTCATTGCAGGTGGCGGTAACATCGGCGTCCGCCTGGCGCTCGCACTTGAGCATACCAACCAGGTCAAGATTATTGAACGCGATCCAAAGCGCGCGCGTGCCATCTCGGAACAACTCAACAAGGCGATCGTGCTGGTCGGTGACGCGGCTGACGAGGAGCTGC
Source organism: Gammaproteobacteria bacterium (assembly GCA_030426325.1). GTDB lineage: Bacteria > Pseudomonadota > Gammaproteobacteria > Steroidobacterales > Woeseiaceae > UBA1847. The sequence goes on from JAUHYO010000025.1 coordinate 14,588, forward strand.
TGCTGGAAGAAAATATCGACAGCGTCGACGTCTTTTGCGCCCTGACCAATTCCGAAGAAGCCAATATCCTAAGCTCAATGCTGGCGAAGCGTCTTGGTGCCAACAAGGTCATGGCACTGATCAATCGTCCGTCGTATGTCGACCTGGTTGAATCAGGCAGTATCGACATAGCCATTTCCCCGCAGCAGATCACGATCGGCTCCTTGCTCGCCCATGTTCGGCGCGGCGATGTCGTCAAAGTGCACTCTCTCAGGCGTGGTGCCGCAGAAGCGATGGAGGCGATTGCGCACGGCGACAAGGACAGCTCGAAAGTGGTTGGCCGCACCATCGAGGAAATCGAGTTGCCCAAGGGCACGGCGATTGTTGCCATTGTTCGCGGTGACCAGGTGATCATCGCGCACCACGATACGGCGATAGAAACGGATGACCACGTCATTCTGTTCATGACGGACCGCCGCAAGATCGAAAACCTGGAAAGCCTGTTCCAGGTCGGTGTGTCTTTCGTCTAGATGAACTGGACCGTCGTACAGCGGATTCTCGGGCTTCTGCTGATGATGTTCAGCCTGACAATGCTGCCGCCGATTGCGTTCAGCCTGTATTTCGACGATCACTCCTGGCTGCCGTTTGTCGAGGGGTTTGCGCTGACGCTGGTTGCCGGCGTCCTGATCTGGCTGCCTGTGCATCGATCGCGAAAGGACCTCAGGTTACGGGACGGCTTTCTTGTCGTCGCCGCGTTCTGGACCGTACTGGGCACCTTCGGTGCCGCACCGTTTTATTTTTCCGACGTCCCGTCGATGTCGCTGACCGACGCAATTTTCGAGTCGATGTCCGGATTGACGACGACGGGCGCTACGGTACTGACCGGCCTGGACGACCTGCCGGTCTCGGTCTTGTATTATCGCCAGCAACTGCAATGGCTTGGCGGTATGGGAATCATCGTTTTGGCGGTCGCCGTGTTACCGATGCTCGGCGTCGGCGGCATGCAGCTTTATCGCGCCGAGACACCGGGACCGGTCAAGGACACCAAGCTGACACCGCGCATCACCGAAACCGCCAAAGCACTCTGGTATGTCTATCTCGCCTTTACGATTGCCTGCATGCTGAGCTACCGGCTTGCCGGCATGGGCTGGTTCGATGCGCTGTGCCATTCGTTTTCGACTGTGGCCATCGGAGGCTTTTCTCCACACGACGCGAGCATCGGTTATTTCGACAGCGCATTGATTGACACGGTTGCGATCGTTTTTATGTTTATCGCCGGCATCAATTTCTCGCTGCATTTTTTCGCCTGGCGTTACGTCTCGATCAAGCATTACTTCAGTGACCCGGAGTTCAAGGCCTACAGTTTTATCCTGATTGTCCTGTCGCTCGTCGTGCTGTTCACCCTGTTTCAACACCGCGGCTTCAATGATCCCGGTGACACGATTATTAAAGGCGTGTTCCAGGCAGTATCGATCGCGACGACCACCGGTTTTACGACGGAAGACTTTTCGCTTTGGCCAACACTACTGCCGGTGCTTTTGATATTTGCCAGTTTCGTGGGTGGGTCGGCCGGCTCAACGGCGGGCGGCATCAAGGTCATTCGTTGGCTGCTGATTTACAAGCAAGGCGCCCGGGAGGTTGCCCGGCTGGTACACCCCAACGCGGAGATTCCAGTAAAGCTTGGAAATTCAGCGGTGCAGCCGCGTGTCGTTGATGCTGTTTGGGGGTTCTTTTCGGTCTACATCGTTGTATTCGGCGTAATGCTGCTGGCAATGATGGCAACGGGACTGGACCAGGTGACCGCCTTTTCCGCCGTGGCAGCGACATTGAATAATCTCGGCCCCGGCCTCGGTGATGTCACTTCGGGTTTCATGTCGGTGAGCGATGCGGCCAAGTGGATCTCGATAGTCGGCATGCTTCTGGGCCGTCTCGAAATATTCACATTACTGGTCCTGATTACGCCGACATTCTGGCGCCATTGAGCATGCTGGATCGCCTCAGCATTTCTATCGGCAAGGCGAGCGCGTGGCTCACTCTGTTCATGGTGCTGGTTACCTTCATCGTTGTCGTGATGCGATACGTATTCGATGCCGGGCTTATCTGGTTGCAGGAGTCGGTCATCTGGATGCATGCGTTTGTCTTCATGGTCGGTGCAGCCTATACGCTGCAGGCCGAAGAGCATGTTCGCGTTGATGTTTTTTATCGGAACATGTCGCCACGGCGCCGAGCCTGGGTCGATTTGCTCGGTGTTGTAATTTTCCTTTTGCCGCTGTGCCTGTTTCTCGGCTTCAAGGCCTGGGACTTTGTCGCGGTGTCCTGGCGGCTTCAGGAAGCGTCCCGGGAGTCCGGCGGCTTGCCATATCCCCTGGTCCCGTTGCTGAAATCGATTCTGCTGCTCATGCCGCTGACGCTCGGCTTGCAAGGTGTTGCGCTTTTCATGCGCTCACTGACAACGTTGAGGACGGATTGAAGTGGAGTGGATCGCCGGGCTGCTTTTCGTTTCTGTCATCCTGATCCTGCTGGCGGGTTTTCCGGTTGCGTTCACGCTTGGCGGCACCGCGCTGCTGTTTGCTGCCGGGGGCGTGTTGACCGGCGATTTTCACGGTGCACTGCTGTCGGGTTTGCCGAACAGGATTTTCGGGATCATGACCAACGAGACCCTGGTCGCAGTACCGCTGTTTGTTTTCATGGGCGTCACGCTTGAGCGGGCGCGTATTGCGGAGGATTTGCTGGAAACGCTGAGCGCCCTGTTTGGCAGTTTGCGTGGAGGCCTCGGCATATCGGTGACACTGGTCGGGATGTTGCTTGCGGCAAGCACTGGGATTGTCGGTGCGACCGTGGTGACGATGGGCTTATTGTCGTTACCCACCATGCTGAGGCGCGGTTACTCTCCCGAAGTTGCGACCGGCACGATTTGCGCATCCGGCACCCTGGGTCAGATTATCCCGCCGTCGATCATCCTGGTCATGCTTGGCGATGTCATGACGTCGGCTTATCAGCAGGCACAACTCGACATGGGAATTTTTTCGCCGAAAACCGTTTCGGTTGGCGACCTGTTTGCGGGCGCACTGATACCGGGCTTGCTGCTTGTGTTCCTCTACATGCTCTACCTGCTCGGGCTGGCTTTTTTCAAACCCTCGACCATGCCGGCACATGTACGCGAAGCCGGTGAAACGGCGACGTTGATGCAGGTGCTTCATGCTCTGTTTCCGCCCTTGCTGTTGATTTTTGCCGTGCTCGGCTCGATCCTCGGTGGCTTTGCGACGCCAACGGAAGCGGCTGGCGTCGGCGCGATGGGTGCGCTGTTACTCGCACTGTCTCGTCGCCAGCTCG
>JAUHYO010000026.1 GCA_030426325.1 Gammaproteobacteria bacterium
GGCAGAGGATTGTGCTCAGGATGCGTTTATACAGGCCTGGAACAAGCTCAAATTGTTTCGCGGGGACAGCGCGTTTTCGACCTGGCTTCATCGCATAGCGGTTAATTCGGTGCTGGGAAGAATGCGCAAGTCGAAGCGTGAGCAGGAGAGGATTATGGCGGTTTCGGAGGACGCACCACCGAGACTGGAAACCGGCGACAGTGGTGAGCTCCGCGACCTGTCCGATGCTGTGAACCAGCTGCCGGAAGGGGCAAGGAATGTCTTTGTTTTGCACGCCGTCTACGGCTACAGCCACGATGAAACCGGCGAGATGCTGGGGATCGCGACGGGCACGAGCAAGGCACAGCTGCACCGGGCAAAGCGTTTGCTGGCGCAGCAATTGACGCAGGAAGGATTTGTAGCATGAACGATGAACAAATAATGCGGGCTGCGGCGCGCCTGGCGACGGAAATTCGCCCGGAGCGCGACCTTTGGGCCGGTATTGAAGAGGCGATCAATGAGCCGGTCGCTAGCCGTTGGCGGCCGATGCTGGCACAGGCTGCAGCGGTGCTGCTGCTGGTCGGCGCCTCGTCGACGATCACTTACATGGCGGTGAAAGATGACTCGCCACGGGCGGTTGTCACGACACCGGACATGATTTTCGAGCAGGCTTCATTTGGCAATCGATACACGCTGGGTCCGGGTTTCCAGGATGCCCGCAACGGACTGGTCGCCGAGCTCAATGTGGAGTTTGCACGGCTGTCACCGGAAGCCGAAGCGGATATCAAAGCCAACCTGACGATGATCCACACGGCGATCAACAACATGAACGATGAGCTGGAGAAAGACCCTGGAAATACATTGCTGCAGGAACAACTGCTGCGCATGTACCATGAAGAACTCGCGTTGCTGCGGCGTGTCAGCGGTTTGTCCAGAAACGTTATGATGAGGAACGATATCTAGCGGGCTTGAATGCCGGCGGATTCTTTTGAGAGACGACGATGAATAAACTTTTGACAGTAATTCTGACCGTGATGTTCGCTGTTGCGGTGCAGGCCGAAGAAGTGAACAGGACCGTCGATGCGGCGGCGGATGGCCTGGTGGAAGTATCGAATATTGCAGGATCGGTGACCATCAGCGGCTGGAATCGCAGCGTTGTCGAAGTCACCGGCACGTTGGGCCGGAACGTCGAAGAGCTGATCGTCGAACGCGACGGTGACAAGGTGCGAATCAAGGTCAAGGTGCCGCGAAACAGCGGCCGTTCGATCGACAGCGATCTTCACATCAACGTGCCCAAGAAAAGTTCGATCGACGTCGGGACTGTCAGTGCAGACATTGATGTTACCGACGTTGCCGGTACCCAGAGCCTGCACACGGTGAGTGGCGACATCACTACAGAATACGTCGGCGGCCGCATGCGGGCCGAGTCGGTCAGTGGCGATGTCGAAGTATCCGGTAATAATGCCGACGGTGATGTCACCGCGACAACAGTATCGGGCGACGTCACGTTGTTTCGCGTATCCGGCGAAGTCAACGCGGAAGCCGTCAGTGGCGAAGTGACCATTGACGAGGGCTCATTCGATCGCGCCGAGCTGGAAACAGTCAACGGCGAGATCCAGTTTCTTGCGAACCTTCGTAATCACGGCAGGCTGACGATTGACACGGTCAACGGTGATCTCGAGATCGAGTTCGCAGGCGATGTATCGGCGACATTTGACGTCGATACCTTTAATGGATCGATTCGCAACTGCTTTGGGCCGAAACCAACGCGCACCAGCAAGTACACACCGGGCCTGGAGCTGGAGTTCACGGAGGGGCGTGGCAGCGCCCGGGTGGCGATTTCGACGCTGAACGGCGACATCAATATCTGCAAGAAATAGCCCGACAGACCCTTTAAAGCGAAGCCGGATTGCCACCGCAGTCCGGCTTTTTTGTGCCCGAGTTTGGTACCCTACGGGGTCAGCTACTTAAGGTGTCAGAATGGCTCGGATAATCAAGGTTCTTCTTATTGCAGCAGGTGCGTTTGTCGCGCTGTTTCTTTTGGCGGCAGTTTTGCTTTACCTGTTCTTTGACCCGAACGATTTCCGCGATGACATAGCGAACAAGGTTCAAGAGCAAACTGGCAGGGAACTGACCATCGAAGGCGATATTTCGCTGGATATTTTCCCGTGGCTCGCAGTCCAGGTTGGCAAGGCCAGCCTTGGTAACGCGGGCGGCTTTGGCGACGAGCCGATGGCGAGTTTTGACAGTGCGAGCTTCAGCGTGCGGTTGATGCCGGCAATCCTGCGGCAGGAAGTTGTGGTTGGCGCGGCCGACATCGTCGCATTGCGTCTCAATCTCGAAGTCGACAGGAATGGTCGCGATAACTGGTCCGACCTGGTTCCTGAAGAATCAGACGAGGAGTCAGCCGACGGTGGTGCCGCAAGCGGTGGACTTGACGTCAACTCGGTTCAGATTGTCGACGCGAAGATCAGCTACAGCGACCGACAAACGGGCGACATTATCGTTGTCGACCAGGCGAACCTGAACATCGGGCGCCTGAAAGATGACGGATCCGCGGTCCCGGTCGATGCAACGCTGAATTTTGATGTGCAGCCTGCAGGCATGAGCGGCACTGTGTCGCTCAAGACTTCGATGGTTTTCACGTCGTCCAGCGGGGAGCTCAAGCTCGATGACTTCCTGATTGACGGATCGCTGGCGGGCCTGGCGTCGATTCCAACCAGTCTGCGGCTCGGCAGCGACAGCATCACGGTATTTACGAAGGACTCCACGGTCGCGATGGAGCAGGTCGACCTCAATGTGCTTGATATGCACATCGTCGCCGATGTGCAGTCACTGTCCTATGCGCCCGACCTCACCGCCACGGCCAACCTCGCGATCGACACGTTTTCGCCGCGCAGCATCATGCACCTCTTCGATGTTGAGGCGCCGGTAACGGCAGATCCCGCCGCACTCAGCAGCCTGACAATGAATGCGACGACCAAACTGACATCGTCGTCAATCGAGTTGAACGTGCTGGAGGTCAAGCTCGATGACACGTCGTTTACCGGTGCACTGACGATACCGCTGACCGACGCGGGCTTTTATCAATTCGATCTCAGCGGTGATTCGATCGACCTGAATCGCTACATGGAGCCGCCTGCCGACGGTGGCGATGCCGGACCCGAGTCGGCGCCGGTTGAAATCCCGACGGACCTGATCGCTCCACTGAAAGCGCGCGGCAAGTTCAGGCTTACAAAGGCAACACTCGGCAATATCATCTTCGAGAATGTCGAGTTGGGCGTTAACAGCAGCGGCGGCAGGATGCGTATCTTCCCGGTCTCCTCGGACCTGTTCGGTGGTGTTTACCAGGGCGATGTCAATATCGATGTTGCGGGCAATGTGCCAAAGCTGTCGATGAACGAAAAGATTGAAGGCGTGAATCTCGCACGGCTGGCAAAGGCAATGTTCGACCAGGACAATGTCACCGGCACCGTTGGCGGCAGCTTTGCGCTCGCCGGCAGTGGCAAGGACATGATGGCGATTCAGCGAAACCTTGATGGCAAGATCGCCCTTGAGCTCCGAGATGGCACTTACGAGGGCACCGATATCTGGTATGAGCTCAGGCGGGCACGTGCAGTGCTTAAGCGCGAAGAGCCGCCCACACCCGTTCTGCCGGCCAAAACGGCATTTAGTACCGCAACGGTCAGTGGTGTCGTAAGCAAGGGCGTCATGAACAGTGATGACCTTTATGCCGAGTTGCCTTTCATGCAGTTGACTGGCGGCGGCCGGATCGATCTTGCCGAAGGAACGGTGAACTACAGTATGAGTGCCCGCGTACTCGAACGACCGGAGTTTCTGAAGGACGCGACACCGGAGGAACTCGACGAATTCACCGAGGCCGTGATTCCCTTAAAGATAACGGGAACTCTGGACGCGCCGAAAGTCGCGCCGGATATTGAGCAGCTCCTGAAAAAGAAGGTCGAAGACGAGCTCAAGGACAAACTCAAAGACAAGCTGAAGGGCCTGTTCGATTGATCAGGAAGCTCACATTTCTTTGTTTGCTGGCCGCGGTTCCAACAGCGCAGTCGGCTGAAATACTGAGCATCCATGTCAATAGCGAAGAGGGCGTCTATACGATGACGTCTCAGGTGTGGTTTGAGGCGCCGCTCGCACAGATTTACGAGGTCTACCGTTACTGGGATTACGCACCGGATTTTTCCAGCGCCATCGTTGAGGCTCGCGACATGGAGCCGGACGATAATGGCCGTCCGCAGTTTTATATTCGCAACAAAGGCTGTGTGCTGTTTTATTGCAAGTCATTCGAACGACAGGGCTATATCGAATCGCTGCCGATGAGCGAGGTGCGAGCCTTTGCCAATCCCGATACCAGCGACTTTGTTTTTAGCAATGAAAGCTGGCGATTCCTGCCGCGTGACGGTGGCACGGTCGTTACCTACGACCTGGAAATGAAACCCAAATTCTGGGTACCCCCGGGCATTGGCCCTTACCTCATCAAGCGCAAGCTGAAGAATAACGGCGGCGATGCTGTGAATCGTATCGAGAAAATTGCACAGGGACTTGCCGGTGAGTGACTTCGCCGCGCGCGTGCTGAGCTGGTTCGACGTACACGGCAGGAAGGACCTTCCCTGGCAGCAGGATATCAACGCCTACCGGGTCTGGGTGTCGGAGATTATGCTGCAACAGACGCAGGTACAAACCGTTATTCCGTACTTCCAGAACTTCATGCAACGCTTTCCGGATATCGAATCGCTGGCCGAAGCGCAACAGGATGAAGTGCTGTCGTACTGGTCCGGGTTGGGCTACTACGCGCGTGCACGAAACCTCCACAAGGCCGCGCAACAGGTCTGCAGTAGCCATAATGGAATTTTTCCCAACGATTTCGATGCGGTTGCAGCGCTGCCCGGTATTGGGCGCTCAACGGCTGGTGCAATCCTGTCGCTGACTTTCGGACAGCGGCATCCGATTCTCGATGGCAATGTCAAACGCGTGCTGGCCAGGCATCAGGCGGTTGCCGGGTGGCCGGGAAAGACCAGCGTGGCGAACACGCTATGGATAGCTGCGGAGCAAAAGACACCGCATACGCGCATTGCCGAATACACGCAGGCCATCATGGATCTCGGCGCGACGCTCTGCACCCGCAGCAAACCATTGTGCGAATCCTGTCCCGTCAGTGCTGATTGCCTTGCGCGAATACAGTGCAGTATCGACCAATTTCCGGGCAGGAAACCGAAAGCTCAAAAGCCGCTGCGGAAAACAACCATGGTGCTTGCAAGTATGGACGGACAGGTCTTTCTTGAGCGACGACCGGAAACCGGAATCTGGGGCGGTCTGTGGAGCTTGCCGGAGCTCGGTGATTGCAGCCTGGATGACTGGTGCGACCGTGAGCTGGGCGTTGCCGTTACCAAGGCAGAGTCGTGGGACGTACTGCGGCACAGCTTCAGTCACTACGATCTCGATATTCAGCCGATAGTCGTGCGAATACAGTCCGTGGCGGGTACAGTAGGTGACGCCAAAGCAAAGACCTGGCACGAACTGGATGCGGCCCCACCGGGTGGGTTTGCGGCTCCGGTAAAAAAACTGATTGAACAACTAAAGAAGAGTGAACATGTCTCGCACCGTTAATTGCGCGCTCCTGAAAAAGGAGGCCGAAGGCCTCGATTACGCACCGTACCCGGGAGAGCTCGGGCAACGCATCTACGACAGCATCTCGAAAGAAGCCTGGCAGCGCTGGGTGGCGCACCAGACCATGCTAATTAACGAGAACCGGCTTACGCCGATCGAGCCCGAAGCACGCAAGTTCCTGGAAACCGAGATGGAAAAATTCCTGTTCGGTGAGGGTTCCGCGGTGCCGGAGCAGTTCGTTCCGCCAACGAGCTGATAGCAAGGCCCTCTAGCGCAGCGAAAAAGTCGCCGCCGGCTTCGTCATTGCCGCATCGAAATACGCCCGTACTTCGTTACCCGTGAGGAGAAAGTGCTGGTCTCTGGCGAGCAGCTTCGGGTTGTTCATAGCGACGCCATCAACAGGGTCGAAGCCGATTTTTCCTTCGAAGATGACGAATAGCTGGCGTGTCCGGTTGGCTTGCATTTGTTCACGCAGTGCTTCGGCCTTGTCGCGCGGCAGCTTCCAGGTCAGCAATAGGCCGGCCAACTCGCCTTCGGGCCGTCGATTAAAAGCAATGTCGTATTCAGGTGTCGATACGTCCGGGCGTCCGTCGGCGGGCAGCTTCATTCGCGACTGGCAGCTCATGCGAATGACGTAGGCGCCTTTGTTGAAGTCGTAGTTACCGACTTGCACTGCACCCGTGCAGACTGCATCCCGGTTCAGTGCCGCACCCCAGTCGATAATGGCCTGCGCGTACTTGTCGACAAAAGTGGCATACGCCGAACGAAACCGGAACTCATTATAGGCGGCACCCCAGACAGGCGTTAGCCCGGCGATATCGTAGGGTCTCGATCCGTTGAAGCGGTCGAGCGGACACGGCGCTTCCTCAACGCAGAAAACCTCCCGGTACGGGCCGTCGGCCAGCGTGCCTCGTGCCGCGTACTCAATGAGTGGTGCCCAGTCGCGCATAAACGGGTCGGTGCGCACCGGTCGCCTCGCGCTCTGGTACAGGCCTTTAAGATTCTCAGGTGTGACGATGTCGCGATTCACACCGAGCCGCAGCAGGTCGAGGTAGAGCTGCAAGCCGGACGTTCGAACATAGCGTCCCCGCATCTTCGCAGCCTTCTCGTTGCTGCGTAGCTGGTTATCCGGTTTTTCACCCGGTTCCGGGATCGCTTGTCCCAGGTGCACCTTGCCTTCATAGGCCGGCACGATGAAGTCGCGCAATATGGACGGGCCCGGCGATTCGATCGTTATGATATGCGAGCCGATGTCGGGAACGATGTTGGACGCGCTGTGCCGCGAATTCTGCGCGGCCGCGTCATCAGCGAGAAAAAGCAGGCCAACGATCGCGGCGGCCAGGATGCGGGCGTTCGTTTGCAAAGAGCCGGTTCCTTTTATTGGCTGGGGGTGAGCGTTGCTTCCGCGATCTTGTCGGTCAGCGCGGCGTCGCGATAAAAAGTGATGGTTGGCGAGGTCAGCTCGTAGAGCAGGCGGAAGCCACGATGCGAGCGGAAGTCCGACTGTTCGCTGTCGACGTTGTAGAAGCGGCCCTGCACGGCGAAGTAAACCAGCGACGAGCGGCCGGGCACCTTCGCTGACTCGGTCAGTTTCTCTGCGGCGGCCGGCGCCATTGGCAGAAACGCAGTCGGAGGGTTTCCGCTTGCTGACTGTACTTTGACCGGCGCCTCGGGGCGTTCCCAGGGGATAAATCCGAGCGTCGACGCAGCGGGTCCGCCGTCCGCTGGCAATGTTACCTGGAACGCGAAACCCTGCTTCGAAAAGTCGTACTCAGGCAGTACGACGTAGCCCGCAAATGCGGCTTCGGTCGGTAGCGACTGCGACCAGTCGATCAAGGCATCCAGGTCTTTGTCGATAAAGCCCTCGAGCGCGCTGCGCGCAGCAAATTCATCCTTGTTGCCGCCCCAGCGTCTTTGCAGGGCCACGGCCATCCGCGGCGAGTGCTGGTACAGGGGCCGATCTTTGGCGTCGCCGCAGTTGGCTCTCCCGCCGCAAAAATAGGCTTTGAAAATCGCGTCATGCACAAGGTTGCCGGCCAATGCCATCGCGAAACCCTTGGGTGTCGTACCGGCAACCTTTTCGCCGCCCAACAGAACGGCCGGCGAGAAGTGGGCCTTGGCGTAGTGCAGCGCCAGCAAGCCGGTATAAGCCTCGAACTCGTCGCCGAGGCGCTTGCTGACGACCTGCTTGGCATTGCGTGCTTCGTAATTCTGGGTTGGCAACATGGCGCCGTAGTCATTCTGGAATCCGACGCGCGGCTTGCCGTCGTGCGACGGAATCTGCAGGTCTCGGTAGCGCGACGAATCCGGCGATTTGAGCGTCAGAAGCGGCCCGACATCGAACGACAGGGAGTCGTACTTGTCGGCCATGCCAAAGTAGGCAGCACGGTTGTTGACAGCGCTATCCTGAGCATAGGCCAGCGAGGCGAACAGCGAGCAGGCCAGCAAAAAGGCGAGTTGAAAAGTCGCGTGGTTGTTCTTGTTAATGGCAGTAACCTCCCTGTTATTTGCGCAGATTTCAGACTATCACATGAATTCTTAAGGTCGAGTCAGGAACTGCACGCTAAACAATCGTCGGGCATCTGTCCAGACTCTCTCCACGTTGAATCCGGCAGCATTCGCCATTTCGCGGAAACCGTCCAGCGTGTACTTGTGCGAATACTCGGTGAGGATCGCCTCGCCATCGGCGATATCGAATTTTGCGTCGCCAAGTTCCACTTTTTGATCGGCATGACTGACAAGCTCAATAACCACGCGACCCTTCTCAGCGTCATAGTTCGCACTGTGGGAGAACTCGTCCACATCGAAGTTCGCGCCGTAGTCCCTATTCAGGTGTTCCAATACATTGAGGTTGAACTCCGCGGTAACGCCGGCTGAATCGTTGTACGCGCTTTCGATAATCTCGGGATCCTTTTGCAGGTCGACGCCAATGAGCAGCGCCCCGTTCCTGCCCGCTTCATGGTGCATGACACGAAGCAATTCCATCGCCATGTCATGTTCGAAGTTGCCGATCGTTGAACCGGGGAAATAGACGACATTCCGAACCGGCAGCACCATCGGCTCCGGCAGTTCAAACTCCCGGGTGAAATCCGCGACGACCGGAATGACGTCGATGTGCGGAAAGCGGGTTCGAATCTTTTCAGCCGACGCAAACAGGTGTTCCTCGGAAATATCGACCGGCACATAGGCCGCAAGCTCGGACAGGTGTTCGAGCAGAATGCGCGTCTTCAGGCTGGAGCCGCTTCCGAATTCAATCAGGCTCGCCTGCTTGCCTACCAGTTCGACAATTTCGTCGATATTGTCACGCATGATGCCGAGTTCGGTATTCGTCAGGTAGTACTCGGGCAGGTTCGTGATGTCATCGAACAATTTCGATCCACGCTCATCGTAAAAATACTTGGGCGAGATTTGCTTTTGATCGGCGGACAGGCCGTCGACGATTTCTTCAAGTTCCGGTGTGCTAACTGTCATGATGATCCCTTGCGAGCCGGATGCCGAGAAACTGCCAGCGGGCATCCGGGTAGAAAAAACTTCGGTAACTGGGCCGAATGTGGCTTGCCGATGTCACGCAGGAACCGCCCCGCACAGTCATCTGGTTGCACATGAACTTGCCGTTGTACTCGCCGAGCGATCCGTCCAGTGGTCTGAATCCCGGGTAGGGCGAGTAGGACGACGATGTCCATTCCCACACGTCGCCAAAAAACTGCGTGCCCGCTGATGCTGCGGGGTGCCACAGGTTTGATTCCAGGAAATTGCCATCGACAGCATGTTCCCGTGCAGCAACCTCCCATTCGAACTCGGTCGGCAGGCGCGCTCCGGCCCAGCGCGCGTATGCATCGGCTTCGTAGTAGCTGATATGACAGACCGGTGCGTTGTCATCGATGTCTGCATCACCGCCGAGCGTGAATTCCGATTCAAGGCTTTCGTCCCAATACAGCGGTCGATTCCAGCCGCGCTCGTTGACGGTTGCCCATCCGTCCGATAACCAGAGATCAGCGCTTTCATAGCCGCCGTCGCGAATGAATTCACGGTACTCGCCGTTGCTGACAAGCCGCTGCCCGATGTCATGAGGATGCAGCAGGCAATCGTGCCGCGGTGTCTCGTTGTCGAATGCAAACGCATCGCCGGCAGTGCCAACCCGATGCAGCCCGGATGGGCCCGTTGCGAACGAGTAGGCCGAAATACTTGCCGTCGTTCGTGGCTGCAAACTTTCCGATGCAGAAGGCCGCAGCGGGTTGTTCGCAAAAACATGCTTGATATCGGTCAGCAACAACTCCTGGTGCTGTTGCTCGTGATTCAGGCCGAGGCTTATAAGGTGTGCAAGCTTGGAATCAGAGGCGCCGGTTTGCAGCAGCTGTTGCATGGCCGTGTCGACATGCGAGCGGTAGTCGAGCACCTCGGACAACGTTGGCCGTGACAACAATCCACGTCGCGGCCGCGCATGCATTTCGCCGGCCGTGTAGTAATACGAGTTGAACAGGTAGTGGAACTGATCATCGAAGACTGAGTAGTTCTGCACATTGTGTTGCAGGACGAAGTGCTCGAAAAACCAGGTAACGTGGGCCAGGTGCCATTTCGTCGGGCTCACGTCCGGCATCGTCTGGATCACGGTGTCCTCCGGACGCAACTCCGCGATGAGCATCAGCGTTTGCTCGCGCACCGCACGATATCGCTCTGAGAGTGCTGCGTCGGGAATTTTTGCCAGGGGAGTGGCCATCGAAGGTCCTGCGTTGGGATTTTTTGCGGGGAATTACCCTACCGCAATCAATCGGACCCGGCCAGTTACTGAATTGTTTCAGGAATGCGCGCGTATTCAGTGCAGCGGCAGCTCGGTTTTCTTTTGCACGGTACGAATCGTGACGCTTGAGTTGACGCGTGCTACGCCCGGCAGGCGTGTCAGCGAATCGCGGTGCAGTCGCTCGAAATCGGCCATATCGGAAACGACCACGCGCAGCAGGTAGTCGAACTCGCCCGTCATCAGGTAGCACTCCATGACTTCGGGAATATTCTTCACCGCGAGCTCGAATGCTGCGAGTTCGCTTTCCTCCTCGCGCTGCAGCCCGATATGCACGAACACATTGCCCGGCAGGCCAACCTTGGACTGGCTCATCAGCGCCGCGTACCGCTCGATGACGCCGGCGTCCTCGAGTGCGCGGACCCGCCGCAGGCAGGCCGATTCGGACAGGCTGACCCGCTCGGCGAGATGGACATTGCTGATACGGCCGTCATTCTGCAGTACCTCGAGGATCAACCTGTCGTACTTGTCAATTTTCACGAAAGAAAAGTCCAAAAACTGCTCAATTATTCGCAGAATCTGCCACATTGACCCGGTTTTGTCACTCATTTCGCAATCCGGTGCCGTTATATCCGGCGTATTCTTGCCGGCTGCATTCACTTGTTCTGGTTTGGAGAGAGCCATGAAGATCGGTGTCCCTAAAGAAATAAAAACCCTCGAATTCCGTGTGGGCATGACCCCTGCCGGCGTTCACGAAGTTGTCAGCGACGGCCACGAGGTCATCGTTGAGACAAACGCAGGTGCCGGAATCGGCGTCACCGATGCCGACTATGAAGCGGTCGGTGCCAAAGTTGTCAAGACACCTGAAGAGGTCTTCGCAGCCGCCGACATGATCGTCAAGGTTAAGGAGCCGCAGCTGCACGAGTGCGCAATGCTGCGCCCCGGCCAGGTTCTTTTCACTTACCTGCATCTCGCAGCGGATCCTGCACAGGCGAAAGCCCTCGTAGAGTCCGGTGCAACGGCTATTGCTTACGAAACAGTCACCGCCCCTGACCGAACACTGCCACTGCTGACGCCGATGTCGGAAGTTGCCGGTCGCCTGTCGATTCAGGCCGGTGCGTTTGCACTGCAAAAAGCAAACGGCGGTTCGGGCAAGTTGCTCGGTGGCGTGCCGGGTGTATTGCCTGCGAAAGTCCTCGTGATTGGCGGCGGCGTATCCGGCGCGAATGCGGCGGACATGGCCGTTGGGCTCGGTGCCGACGTCACCATTCTTGATCGCTCACTGCCGCGACTGCGCCAGCTTGACGATATCTGGGGCGGCCGCGTGAACACCGTGTACTCGACCAAGCACGCCGTCGACATACTGGCGCCGCAATCTGATCTGATCATCGGTGCCGTACTGATTGCCGGTGCTGCAGCACCTAAGCTGGTGTCCAGGCAGAACGTCAAGGACATGCAGGAAGGTTCGGTCATGGTCGATATCTCGATCGACCAGGGCGGATGTTTCGAAACCAGTAAGCCCACGACACACGCGGACCCGACCTATGTCGTCGACGGTGTTGTTCATTACTGTGTGACCAACATGCCCGGCGCCGTACCCCGCACCAGCACCTACGCACTGACGAATGCAACGTTGCCGTTTATCAAGTCACTGGCCAGGCTTGGCTGGAAGGAAGCGTTGTCGCGCGACCCGCACTTGGCGAACGGTCTTAACGTGCATGCAGGGCACGTAAATCATGAGGCTGTCGCCCACGATCTCGGCTATGACTATCTGTCGGCCGCGGACGCCCTGAAATCTGCCTGAGCCCCTTTAGTCCCCCACTAAGGCATCAGGCATTCTTGAGGCCGGGCATTTGCCCGGCCTTTTTTTATGTCTTGATTACCAGCAGCTTGTCGATCTGCATGTCTTCGAAGGTGTAAGGAATGCCGCCGACGCCGAGACCGGATTCGCGAAGACCGGCGAACGGCATGACGTCGTCGCGAAAAGCCGAGTGATCGTTGATCATCACCGCCGACGCATCAAGGCGTTTTGCAAGACCGGTTGCCGTGTTGATGTCGTCGCAGAAAACAGCCGACTGGAAGGCGACGGGCAGGGAATTCGCTCGCGCCACTGCATCATCAAGATTCTCGTACGAGTACACGCAAACCACGGGACCGAAGACTTCGAGCGTGCTGACTTTGGCGTCTGCCGGCGGGTTAAACAACACCGTCGGCGCATAACAACTCTCGGAAATCTTTTTTCCTCCGCACAGCAGTTTTGCTCCGGCAGCGACCGCCTCGTCAACCCAGCTCGCGACACGCTCGACTTCCTCGTGGCGGATCAGCGGGCCGACGTCGGTGTCCGGTTCCTCGGGCGCGCCGACCTTTAGTTCCTTCGCCACCGCCGCCAGTTGTTTTGCAAATCGCTTGGCTGTTTTTGCCGGTGCGAATACGCGCTGCACGGAAACACAAACTTGGCCCGCATGGTAGAAGCCGCCTTTCGCAATCGAGGTGAGTGCCTTTTCATCATTGAAAGGTTCGGCGAGTATGACGGGCGCGACGCCGCCGTGCTCCAGCGCGCAACGTGTGCCGGGGGCCAGCTTCGAGCGCAGCATCCACCCAACCTTCGAACTGCCGATAAAACTGAAAAATGCCACGCGACGGTCAGTGACCAGGTTTTCCGCCGTTGCGGTGTCCTCGGTAATAATTGCCTGCGCCCAGCCTTCCGGCAGGCCGGCCTCGCGAAGAATCTCGACGAAACGAAGACAGGACAGTGGCGTGTCGCCGGCGGGTTTGACAATGACCGGGCAACCGCTCGCCACCGCCGGACCGACCTGGTGAACAATCAGGTTCAGTGGATGATTAAACGCACTGACCGCCACAACGACGCCGATGGGTTCTTTTTCGGTGAATCCGATGCGGCCCATGGTGGCTAAAGTTGTACCCAGCGGGACGACTTTGCCGGCGTCACCACGCAGGGCTTCGACACAAAGTTTGACGCCGTCAATTGCGCGGATCACTTCAACCTTTGAGTCGTTGTAAGGCTTGCCGCCTTCGCTCGCCGCAAGCAGTGTGAGCTCTTCCACCTGTGTCTGCATGATCTCTGCCGTTCGGGCGAGAATCGCGATGCGTTCGGGAACCGTGAGCCATTCGTCGCGATCCCGAAACAGCGCGTACGCAACTTCAAGTGCATCTTCGACGTGCGCAATGTTTGATGTCGCAACTTTCTCAAGTTCGCGACCATCGTATGGCGATACAACAGCGATTCGACCGGCGGCCGGCCGTTCGCTGACAATCATCAGATCACGCATCGGATCTCACCCAGCTTTTTGGTTAGCAATTCGTTTTCCCGGTAGTCGATTGGGATAACAAGCAGACTTGGACCGTCTTCATTGAATGCGGATTCCAGGGAGCTCTTCAAATCCGAAGAGTTCGCAACAAAATGACCGTGCCAACCGAATGCCGAGGCCAGCTGTTTCCAGTCGGGGTTGCCGAAGGCAAGATCAGTGTGACGACCAAAGTGCGTTTCCTGCTTCCAGGCGATCAGCCCGTACTCGTTGTCTTCCCAAACCATGACGACAATATTGCTGTTGAGACGCCGCGCGGTTTCCATCTCCTGCACATTCATCAGGAAACCGGCATCGCCACAAATAGCGAGTATGCGGCGATCAGGAAAAACAATGCTGGCCGCAACCGCACCGGGCAGCGCGAAGCCCATTGAACAAAAACCGTTCGGTATCAGGCAGGTGTTGGGCTCATGGCACTGATAATGTCGAGCGATCCACATCTTGTGGGCGCCGACATCGGACAGCAGGATGTCATTAGCACCCATCACGTCCCGCACATCCCAGAGCGCTTTTTGCGGGCGAATCGTGCCCTTGGTGTTGTCGTCTTTGTACTCCGCAAGGTCTGCGGCCATGTCGGCACGCACTTTGTGTTGCAGGGTCAGGTCGTAGTCGGGCAAGCCTTGCGAATCGACGCGTTCGTTCAGCATCCAGAGTGTGTGTGCAAGATCGCCGATGAGCTCGATTTGCGGGTGATAGTGCTCGTCGATTTCGGCCGGCAGGAAATCAATGTGCAGAATCTTGTTGTCCTTGTGTTCGTTCCAGAGCTGCGGATGGTATTCGACCATGTCGAAGCCCAGCGCCAGCACCAGGTCCGAATCGTCGATTGCCTGTGAGACACGATCTTTGGAGCCGAGGCCGACGGTGTAAAGACAGTAGTCTGCATCCATATCCACAGAGCCCTTCGCCATGAAGGTGCTGATCACGCCAATGCCGGTCTTCTCGCAAAACAGTCGCAGCTGCTTGCTCGCCCGCCGCCGAATACAGCCGTTGCCGGCGATAATGACCGGGCGCTTCGCCGACTTGAGCATCTCGAACGCAAGATTGACGATTTTGTCATCGGGTACGGAGCGCCGAAATCGTCGCGGCACCATCGGCTTGCCGGTCGCAGGCAGGGCAGCGATGTCCTCGGGCAGTTCGATGTGAACGGCGCCGGGCTTTTCAGTGCGGGCAAGTCGCACCGCTTTACGAACAATTTCCGGGATCGTGTCCGGATTCAAAATGGTCGTCGCCCATTTGGTGACCGGTTTGAACATGCTGACGACGTCCATGATCTGGTGGGACTCTTTGTGCAGCCGGTCCGTCGAGCCCTGGCCCGTCAGCACCAGCATCGGTGCGCGGTCCATATTGGAGTCGGCGACGCCGGTGATCAGGTTGGTAGCGCCGGGCCCCAGTGTTCCCAGCGCACCGGCGGGGTTGCCGGTCAGGCGGCCGTATATCTCAGCCATGAAGGCGGCACCCTGTTCATGCCGGGTCAGGATGAAGCGGATCTTGCTGGACTTCTCCAGCGCCATCATGAAATCGGCGTTCTCCTCACCGGGAACGCCAAATATGTATTCAATGCCCTCTTCTTCGAGACAGCGAACGAGCAGGTCGGATGCATTCATGTTGTTTTCCTGTTTCAGCGATCGAGGATGGCGCAATCCGTCGCGAGGAGTAATTCGGTCAATGCGTTATAAGTTAACGGATTACGACCGGTGATGTCGTTGATTCGTTGCATACGCGCGTAGACGGTGTTCGGGTGCAGTGACAGCGCCTTGGCGGTTTTCAAGGCATTCATGTCGTTATCCGCATAAGCACGCAAGGTATCGCCGAGCGCCCCGCGGGACTTCTTGTCTGCGGTCAGGAAGCCGTCAATCCAGGCGGGAAGCGCGGGCCGTACCTGCTCGGATGCGACGCGAACCAGCATGTCACGAAAAGGTATACGTGAGTAGGGCATGACGCGGGCAGCAACACTGGCGAAGTTCAAGGCGAGCCTGGCTTCCCGGAGTGCGCTCGGGATATGCGTGGTGGACGGTTTGTCGGTGCTGACGCCAATCAGCGCCGCGGGGCCGATCGTTCGCAGCGGCTCGTAAATTCGGTCTGCCAGCAGCGACTGCGGTGCCGTCCAGCCAGACAGGCGCCGGGTGCCGGAGACGACAACGGTGACAAGATTGTCGTTTATGCCGATCAGGATGCGAACGGGGACGTTGCGCAGGGCGTGGCTGACGGCATCCGCCATACGTTGTGCGCGCGGCGCGTTCTCCATTTCCCGGGGATCGACCGAGCGAGCGACGATGACGCAGTAGGACTGGCGCTGCTCCAGGTAACCGGCCCGGCGGAGTAGCTGCGCGGCACGGCTGTCGGACTCGTCATAGCCGCGAAGGAGTGTATTCAGGAGTTCCGAGCGCTGATCGCCTTCGGCTTCGGCGAGTACGCGCGTTTGAAGGACGTATTGCGACGTCATCAGCGAGCTCACAGAGCTGCAATACTCGTTGGCGAACTCGTGCGCGGCCGCGACCACCCGGCGCAGCTGCGCGGATTCATCGGCCGACTGGATGGCTGCCTCGCGGACTGAGTCGGCCAGCATCCGGTGCAGGCAACGATAGGACGCGAGTACCGCATCGAGCGGAAACTTCTGCTCGGCGCGCCGACGAGCATGTTCACGAACGAAGGCGAGGTCACCCGGCGTCTGGCCGGACAGCAGGCGGCAGACCTCCCCGAGTTGTTCATCCAGATGGGCCTTGAGTTCCGGCACGATGTCGGGATTCCCGGTCGCCGTGAACGCCGGAACCTCGGCGAGCACCGCGTCTGTCAGCCCGGACGCTGGGCCCCCGATACTCGCCCGCAGTACGCCGCCGAGCCGGGGCACCAGCCCCAGCCGCCGCAGTCCGGAGACGGTGTCCGCTAGTCTGTTTGATGGGTCGGTCGACATTGGTTGTGTAGTTTACACAATTTAAACCCGCAAACCGGAGGATAAATGCCCAATGTAAGCCAAATTATATGTGAATACTCTCTATTTTCAGCCTGCGGGCATCGTACAAAGATTGGAGAGAGGACAATGGCGAAATACTTGTTTGTGTACCACGGCGGCTCACACCCGGAGACCGAGGCGGAGGTGGCGGCGGTGATGGATGCCTGGGGTAGCTGGCTGGGCGGCATGGGCGCTGCGGTCATTGACGGCGGCAACCCGGTTGGAAAATCGACGACCGTGAATCCGGACGGCTCGGTCACCGACAACGGCGGTGCGAACCCGGCAAGCGGCTATGGCATGTTTGAGGCGACCGACAAGGATGATGCGATCGCCAAAGCGCGGGGCTGCCCGATCCTCGATGCCGGTGGCTCGGTGGAGCTCGCCGAAATCATCGATATGTAGAACCGCCTGGGAAAGTGGGCCGGGTTGGCGTCCAACCCGGCCATTTTCTATTCGGTCGACTCGAGCTGCATTGCTGCGACTCGGGCCACGTCTTCCCAGTCAAGGCCCAAAATGCCCAGCGAATCTTCAATGGCGTGCGTCAGCAGTCGCATGAGCACATCGGTGTCAACGACGCGAACCTTTGGGTCGAGAACGCCAACATCCTTGACCGTGATAAAAAACTTGGCCTCTTCGTCAGGGCTTGCGTTGCCGGTGACGCTGATGACCAGCTCCAGACGGTTGGCGCTGTTATTTCCAGTAATGGTGAGTGGTGACTCTGGCTTCTGAGCGACGGTCACATCACCTGCTGCAATGACATGGTCGGAATTGGGTGGGTTCTTGATCCGGACTTTGATCGTGCCAGGTACCTTGGTGCAAATCGGCTTCTTGCTATCCAGCTCCAGGTGATATTCATCGATCGCAAGTTTCATATTTTTGAGGTCGGCACATTGATGCGAACTGGCCAGTGCAGTGGGGACCACAAACAAAATCGCCGTTGCCACGAGTGAGTGGCGAATAATTCCAATCATGATGCCTCTCCCGGTTATTGATTCTTCTTCAGCAAATCGATGAAGCGAGGGTTTTGCCGTATCCCTTTGAGTATAGGCTCTGCCGCTAACATCGCCAGCGGGTAGCCACTTTCCACGGCGACCCCGAGCGCGTCGATCGTGGCGTCCGTATTGCCGGTCTGGAGTTTCACGATGGCGTCGAAATAGTGTGAGTAGGGGTCGGCGGGATCGACCTCGACGCTGCGGGCGGCATAATCCGCTGCCTCATCCAGCTCGCCCGTCATCGCGAGCGACCAGGCGAGGTACATCATTGCCTCGGTGTCCG
>JAUHYO010000351.1 GCA_030426325.1 Gammaproteobacteria bacterium
GGCTTCATAGGTCCAGACCCCGTCGACCTTCACGAAGGGCGACGATGCCCAGCCATTAGCCGCAGTTGTGTTCCACACGAACGCCGCCCCCCATGGTCAGATCGCCCAGCCGGATTTCCTGGCCGCTCGCTTCGATGATTTGTCGTGCCTGGCGCAGTTTGGTCAGGGCCGAGGGAATGAACTTCTGGCCGCCGAAACCCGGGTTCACTGACATCAGCAGCACCATGTCCACTTTGTCGATGACGTGCGTCAGCCAGTCCAGTGGTGTTGCCGGGTTGAATACCAGGCCTGCCTTGCAACCCTGCTCCCGGATCATCCCCAGTGTGCGGTCGACGTGGCGGCTAGCTTCCGGGTGGAAGGTGATGTAGCTCGCACCTGCTTTTGCGAAATCCGGAATGATCCGATCGACGGGTTCGACCATCAAATGAACATCGATCGGCGCCTCGATGCCGTAACTTCGGAGCGCATCGCAAATCATGGGACCAATGGTCAGGTTCGGCACGAAATGATTGTCCATTACATCGAAGTGCACGATGTCGGCGCCCGCATCGAGGACCGCTTTAACATCGTCGCCCAGGCGGGCGAAGTCGGCAGACAAAATTGAAGGCGCAATGAGTGGTTTCACTTTAACTCCCGGTTTTTCTTCGCACTGTACACATCAACGGATCGATCGGCGAGCCTTGAGCATTTCGTAGGCCGATCGGACTTCCCGCGTGCGGCGCTGCGCTTCAGCCATGACGTCCTCGCCCGGGTCGCTGCCGGATATCTTGTCCGGGTGATTCTTGTTCATCAGACGGCGATACGCCTTCTTGACTTCATCATTGCTGGCATCAGGCGACACGCCGAGTGCGGCGTAAGCCTTGCGAACCCGAATGGCATCGGCCCCGCCTTCGGGTGAGCGTTTGAATCCTTTCTGCGCACGGATCATCGCCTCGAGCTGTGCCAGCTCCACGCGGCCTATCTCGAGTTCGGTACAGATCTTCCAGATCAGCGCACGCTCTTCCCGTTTCAGGCTGTCTTTCGACAACACGACTTCCAGAAGCAAGCGCACGAATGTCAGGCGTTCCGAGGCGCCTCTTGCATTGACGCGTCTGAGTTCACGCATTGTCTTGACCAGCTGAAATCCGGGCACCTTGCCATCGTCAAACCAGCCGATCGCACGCCGGACCTGCGCCGGATTCAGACTCAGGCGATGCATCACCATACGTGCTGATCGAATCTCATTTTCGCTGACGCGGCCATCGACTTTCGCGAGATGGCCCATCGTCTGGAACAAGGCCTTGACGAAATCCTCCGAAACGCGCGGCATCTCGTTGCCCTGCTTCTCAAAAACCCGGTAACGCGCCTGAAATCCCCGATCGAACTGATGGCCGAGAATAAAGCCGGCCACAGCAGCCCAGGGATTGCGCACCGCCAGTCCGATCAAGGTGCCGATGATTTTGCCCCAATACAATCTGTATGCCCGCCCGATGCGATCTGAATTAAGCAATCCTAACCGGAGTCATCGGTCATTCCCATGGCCATTGCTTGCGAGTCCCGGCCGGAACGGCGATCATCGCGTAATGAGTACTGCTGACGCCTTGTTTGAAACACTTATCCCGGATCTGGCACTGATCGGGCGCGGTAAAGTTCGTGATATTTACAGCGTCGACGACGATCATCTGCTGATCGTAACGACAGACCGGCTTTCGGCCTACGATGTTGTTCTGCCTGACCCGGTTCCTGGCAAGGGCGAAGTCCTGACACAAATTTCCTTGTTCTGGTTTCGCATGATGTCGGATCTGATCGACAACCAGCTTACGGGCCTGACCATCGATGATGTCGTTAAAGATCCCGCGTTGTGCCAAAGGCTTCGACACCAGTCGCTGGTCGTAAAACGCCTGCAGCCTTTGCCCATTGAAGCAGTCGTACGCGGCTATTTGATCGGCTCGGGCTGGCGGGACTATCAGGAGAGCGGTAACGTCTGCGGAATTGATCTGCCAAAAGGCATGCAGCTGGCGGAGAAGTTGCCGCAACCGATATTCACACCAGCCAGCAAGGCCGAAGCCGGTGACCACGACGAAAACATAAGCTATGAAGCAGTGGTTGAACTGGTCGGCGAGAAGCTTGCGTCACGCGTGCGCGAAATCACAATCCAGATCTACGAGCGTGCAGCCAATTACGCACTGTCGCGCGGCATCATTATCGCCGACACCAAATTTGAGTTTGGCCTTGATAACGAAGGCCGGCTGCACCTGATTGACGAAGTACTGACGCCAGACTCCTCGCGATTCTGGCCGGTCGATCAGTACCAGGTCGGCAGCAGCCCGCCGAGCTTCGATAAACAGTTCGTTCGTGATTACCTCGATACACTGGACTGGAACAAGACTGCACCCGGCCCGGAGTTGCCCGCCGAGATCCTCGAACGCACCGCTGAGAAGTATCGCGAGGCACTGACGCGGATGACTGTCCAGGCAACATGATTGCCTTCGCCAAAAACCGGATCGAATCGGTCATCTGGAGCGACACGCTGCGAAAATACGGCTTGCCTGGCCGTATCGTGATGGGAGTATTGCGCAACGCGTACGCTGTGTTACGCGACATCGTCTCCGGGCAGCTGACGCTGCGGGCGATGAGCCTTGTGTACACGACCTTGCTGTCAATCGTGCCATTGATTGCATTCAGCTTCTCGGTCCTCAAGGGGCTGGGGGTCGACAAGCTGCTCGAAGAACGGCTGTACACGATCCTGGAACCGCTCGGCTCCAAAGGTGCCGATATTACGGACCAGGTGATGCAGGTCGTACACAGCGTTAACGGGAGCGTACTTGGCGGTATCGGCCTTACGTTTTTCATCTATACCGCTATCACGATGGTGCAAAAGATCGAAGAGGCGTTTAACTACGTCTGGTACGTTTCGAAGCCGAGAAATTTCGCAAAGCGTATGACCGAATACATGCTGGTGCTGTTGATAGGACCGCTGGTCGTCGCACTGGCACTCGGCGCGATCGCATCGCTGGGCAATGAAAGCATCGTCCTCTGGTTCACACAAAATTCCGTGCTCGGGCCGCTGTTCGCAGCGACCAGCAAACTAACGCCTTATATTTTGATCACCGGAATGTTTACGTTCCTCTACTGGTTCATGCCAAACACGAAAGTCAACCTGCGATCCGCGCTCGTGGGTGGGCTTGCCGGCGGCATCATGTGGGCAACATTGAGTATCGTCGTCGCGGCATTTCTGGCCGGTTCTGCGCGCACGCAAGCCGTCTATGCAAGCTTCGCAATTGCGATTACCACGTTGATCTGGCTGTACCTGAATTGGTTGATTCTGCTGATCGGCG
>JAUHYO010000352.1 GCA_030426325.1 Gammaproteobacteria bacterium
GCCTCCAGCAGGCCGGTGTGCACACCGATGTAGCCACCAGGCAGCGCAAAGGCGTTGATGCGCGCATCTTTAACCACGAAGAAGGTAAATTCGTGATCCCCCTCGTTGGTTTGCGCTGCGATCTTGCTGCCAATCTCATTGATGTATTCGTTCACCAGCGGATCTTCGACCACAGCGCCCGACGCACGGATATCGCGCATGATCGCGCGTCCAATTTGAGCTTCCGTATTTTTCGACAGAATGGCGTCGGCCGGGCTGCCCATGTCCGGCAGGACAATTTCGTTTGCAAGCGTATTCGTCATAACCAGCGAGGTGGCCAGGACGGATAACAGGAAGCGATTCTTGAATGGTTTCAACATGGCTAGTAAGACTGGTGCTGGTCTCTGACGTTCCCGTTATTTCAGGGCTTTGACGGCTTCGAGGACCTCGGCGGCATGGCCTTTTACCTTCACTTTTCGCCATTCCTGCCGCAGCTTTCCTTCCGCGTCAATGAGGAACGTACTGCGTTCGATACCCATGAACTTGCGGCCGTACAGGTTTTTTTCCTGGATTACGTCGAACTGACGACACAGTCGTTCGTCCGGGTCGGATATTAAATCAAAGGGAAACTGTTGTTTCGCCTTGAATTTTTCGTGCGATGCGAGGCTATCTCGCGAGACGCCCAGGACGACGGCTTTTTGTCGCCTGAACTTGGCATGCAGATCCCGAAAGTCCTGGCCCTCGGTCGTGCATCCAGGCGTCGAGTCTTTGGGATAGAAATAGATGACGACTGGCTGACCACGCAGTGCTTTCAGTTGAATGGTCTTGTCGCCGGTTGCCGCCGCTTTAAAGTCAGCGACGACGCGATTCAGTTTCGGTTTGCTCATAACACCACTACTTTACAGGTTCTAATATAGCGTCCAGGTTCAGGCGATCGCAGATTTCAAGGAATTCCTCCCGAAGCTGCGCGATATGCACAGAGGAGGGAACGTTGATCGCCATCTGGACCGCAAACATCGGAGAGCCGGTATGGGCTGCCGCATAGCTGCGCGTCGCAACGTCCGCAATCTCGATGTCCTTCGATGCGAAGAAATTCGCCAAATTAAAAACTATGCCTTGTTGGTCCAGACTGACAATATCGACCGCGTAGGGCATACGGTCGCCCTTAGTTGGCTTCTCATCCGTTTGCCGGATAGCGATCGCCAGGTCCTTGCTCGAACCGAGCTTGTCGAGGCCCTGTTCCAACTTGTTCAGCGTCGCCCAGTTGCCGGAAACCAGCAACAGCATCGCAAACTCGGAGCCGAGCGTTGTCATGCGGCTTTCCTCGATGTTGCCGCCGCAGGAAAGGATCACCTTGGTCAGGTCTTGAACAACACCGGTCCGATCCGGACCAACTGCTGAAATTACAATAAGTTGTGACATTTTTATCGAAGCGTCCTTACGAGTTTGGCGTCCTCCGGCAAAGGCCTTGCCAGCACCGGACATGAACAGTAACATCGCCGCCTTATTTGTGGCGAGGACAACATGTGTTTAGCGGTAGCCTGGTCGCCCTCGTTACGCCATTTGATGGCAACAATCGGGTCGATTACAAGAGTCTCAAGCGGCTGATCGAGTTTCATGTCGAATCCGGCAGCGACGGTCTCGTGATCGCCGGTACAACGGGCGAGTCGCCGACGCTGGCGCGTGACGAGCATATTGAACTCATCAATCGCGCCGTCGAGTTGGCCGATGGTCGACTACCCGTTATCGCGGGAACCGGTTCGAATTCCACGTCACAGACAGTGGACCTGTCGCGTGCGGTCGCCAGTAGCGGTATCGACGCCTACCTAGTCGTCGTCCCGTATTACAACAAGCCGGTTCAGGAAGGCTTGTTCCGGCACTTCAGCGCGATTGCCGATGCGGTCGACAAACCGGTGATACTGTACAACGTCCCTGGACGCACCGTGGCCGACTTGTTGCCAGAGACAGTCGCTCGACTGGCCGCGCATGAGAATATTGCCGGGATTAAGGAAGCAACCGGAGATATTGGTCGATTGACAGCGATCCGGGAACGTATCGAGTCCGATTTCGCGTACTACAGCGGCGATGATTTCACCTTGCTGCCGTTTATCCAAAATGGCGGGCAGGGCGTTGTGACCGTGAGCGGCAATGTTGCTGCGAGGCAAGTAGCCAGCGTGTGCAAGCTGGCGCTGGATGGCCGTTACGATGAAGCGAAAGCCATCGACGACACCTTGCAAGCATTGAACAGAATGTTGTTTATCGAGTCGAATCCGATTCCGGTAAAGTGGGCAGTCGCCCAAATGGGCCTGATGGCAGATCATATTCGTTTGCCACTGACGCCGTTCGCGGCGAGATTCCACGATGAAATGCGAGCGGCTATGCATCAGGCAGGCGTCGCTCTGGAGAATTAAGGCATGACCGCAATCAGGATACAGACCGTGTTGTTAGCTGTGGCGTCTTTGGGCGTGCTGTCGTCCTGTGGCGGAGCGAAAATCAGCGAAACCTGCGATGAGGTTCGCGCCTACCAACTGGTTGCGCCCGGCAAGCGGGTCGTGGTTCCGGATGGACTGGACCCGCTGGATGAGTTTAAGGAAATGCCAATCCCGAAAGCAGAGACACCGCCCAGGCCGGCTGGGGCACGCTGCATCGAAAGTCCACCGTCGATACTGGTCGGTGGCGCAAAGGACAACAGCGAATAGTTTGAATCCATCTCGCCCGGAATGGCGGGTTGAAATAACAAAATGCAGGAGAGGTGGCTGAGCGGCTTAAGGCGCTCGCTTGGAAAGCGAGTGTACGTTTATAGCGTACCGCGGGTTCGAAAAAACGCGGCAGCGTTTTCGACGCGCGAAGCGCGCCCCGGAGGGGTGAGAATCGGCCTGAGCCGATTCGAATCAATCCCGCCCGGCAGAGGGCGGAGAGAAGTTGAAATTGTAGGAGAGGTGGCTGAGCGGCTTAAGGCGCTCGCTTGGAAAGCGAGTGTACGTTTATAGCGTACCGCGGGTTCGAATCCCGCCCTCTCCGCCACTATTCGAAGGTCCCCAAGCATCACGAGATACTGTAGAATCGCTCGCCTAACCGAAATCCATACCCAATCCCGCAGAGGTGCACGTGAGCAAGGCTGACCAACTCAAGAAAATCAAAAACGCGCCCGGATTTATTGCTGCTCTTGATCAAAGTGGCGGTAGTACTCCGAAGGCACTTGGACTGTACGGCGTTACTCCGGATGCATGGTCCAACGACGAAGAGATGTACGCCGTCGTCCACGAGATGCGCACCCGTATCATGACCAGTCCGGCATTTAACGGTGACCGGATTCTGGGCGCGATTCTGTTTGAGA
>JAUHYO010000353.1 GCA_030426325.1 Gammaproteobacteria bacterium
GCCGTTCGCCAATCAAGCCGGCATCAACGCCTGCTTTCACTGCGCAGCCTGGCTCGCGCAAATGCCGGCAATTCGCGAATCGGCATGACTGTGCGGCATGTGCAATTTCCCGAAATCCCGTCGCCGCGTCGACGGAGTCAGCCAACGCCGGTGCGTAATCGCGAACGCCCGGGGAGTCGATGACAGCGCCGCCGCCTTGCAATGGGATCATCACGCTGTTGACCGTTGTGTGTCGACCTTCGCCGGTTTTGGCGGAAATATTGGCCGTGCGTTGATTTGATTCGGCGACCAGTTCATTGATCAGACTCGACTTGCCAACACCGGATTGGCCGACAACGATCGCGCAGCGCCCTGAGAGCAAATGCTGCAACTCGCGGATGCCTTGTCGCGTTTCTGCGCTGCATTCAAGAACATCGAGTCCAATGTCGCGGTATTCCTGCAACTCCGGCAATTCGATGTCATGGCCGTCGAGTAAATCGGTTTTATTGAATACGACGATAGCGTCGGTACCCATCAATTCGGCTGCGCAGAGGTAGCGGTCGACGATAAACCAGTCCGGTAGCGGCGAAACGGCAGCGACCACGACGAGAACATCGATGTTGGCCGCCAGGACCTCAACTTGCCCGCGCATATTCGGTCGTGAAAGCTCGTTGCGGCGCGACTCAATGGCGGTGATCAGCCAGTCGGATTCATTATCTATCGGCTCCGCTTGTACGATATCGCCACACACCGGTTTCAGACGCTTGCCCTTGATGCGTGCATCGATCTCACGGCCATCGTCGAGGCGAAGGCCCATGCGACGGCTGTAGGTTGCGATAACGGTTGCGGATTGGGCGGTCATCGGCGAAGTATGCCGTCAAGCGAGCAGCCTTGCACACATGAGCCATGTAAACTATGGCCATTGCAACGATAGGGTTTAAATAAATGCCTGATACCGCGCCGGACCGATCGACCAACCTGATCTGGATCGATCTTGAAATGACGGGGCTCTGTACGCAGAGCGACTCGATAATCGAAATTGCCACGATCGTCACCGACAAGTACCTGAGCGAGCTGGCCGAAGGTCCTGTGATCGCCATTCACCAGCCCTCGTCGGTCATGGACGGTATGGACGAATGGAATACGCTGCAACACGGTAAATCTGGGCTCACCAGGCGCGTCGCGGACAGCCACACGAGCGCCGCTGAGGCGGAGCAGGCGACACTGGCATTCCTGCGAGAATGGGTCGATGAAGGCGCCTCACCCATGTGCGGCAACAGCATTTGTCAGGACAGGCGATTCTTGGCACGCGAAATGCCCGCGCTGGAGAAGTACTTTCACTACCGGAACCTGGATGTCAGTTCACTAAAAATTCTCGCATCCCTGTGGGCCCCGGAAGTTGCAAAAGGTTTCAACAAAGAGTCGGCTCACCTCGCGCTCTCGGATATTCGCGATTCGATCGACGAGCTGAACTACTATCGTGAACATTTGCTGGACGCCGCCGTACTCGCCGCTCATGACTAGCAAGCCGTTTTCGGAATACGCGGAGCGCAATGGTCCGGCGATACTGGAGGTTTTGCGCGACGAATTTTCAAGCGCGACACGCGTCCTGGAAATTGGATCCGGGACAGGGCAACACGCGGTTCAATTTGCCGGGGCGTTGAAACACCTGCAATGGCAGACCAGTGATCTTGATGAAAATTGTGAAGGCATCAGTGCCTGGGTTCAAAGCTCGGGCTTGTCCAATTTGATGCCGCCGCTGGCCCTCGATGTACGTACAGCCAGGCTTCCCGGTGCGACTTATGACGCCGTTTTTTCAGCCAATACGTCGCACATCATGAGTCTCGATAGCGTTGAGCGCATGTTTGCATTGATCGGCCGTACACTGAAACTCGACGGGGTATTTTGCCTCTACGGTCCGTTTCGACAGGCCGATGCGTTCAATTCGCCAAGTAACGGCAGATTTCATGAGTCGCTTCGCGCCCGTGATTCTGCCATGGGCATTCGCGACATCGAGGTTCTTGACGAATTCGGCACAAAGAACGGGCTGACCAGGCGCCGTCTCTATGCAATGCCCGCGAATAATCACGTTGCGGTGTGGGTCAAGCTGTCGCCGATAAGCGACTGATTTAATTGTTCTTTGACTGGCGAGAATAATTCGCTTGTCTTATAGTTGCGACATGACCAAGACCATTGTTCGCAAAAGCCTTTTATTCCTGATCCTGGTATCTCCGGCCGCCTTCGGCGAGCCGGCCTGGGTCAGCGATATTTTTGAAATCACGTTGCGCACCGGGCCGAGCACCAGCAACTCAATTCAGCTCATGATCAGCAGTGGAACGCAGCTCGAAGTGCTTGAGCGTGATGCCGAAACCGGCTATTCACGAGTTGTTACACCGGGCGGCACTGAGGGTTGGGTACTGACGCGATACCTGATGAACGAGCGCAGTGCCCGCGAGCAGCTGGAGACGCTGAGCAGTCAGCTTACTAATGCCAACTCCCGCGGAACCTCCATGGGATCGCAGCTGACCGCGATCAAGGCGCAATACGACACGGCCAACAAGCGGATTGAGACGCTGGAGCGAGAAAAGGCGGCTGTCGAAAAAGAACTGGCGGAGATCAAGCGTACCGCAGCGAACGTACTCGGTATTAATCAGCAAAACCGGACGCTGATGGACGACCTCGCCACCGCTCAGATTCGCGCAGACACGCTGGAGCAGGAGAATCGACAGTTGTCGAGCCAGACGACGCGCTACTGGTTCATGTCGGGTGCACTGGTGTTGCTGGTCGGTATCGTTCTTGGCATCTGGTTGCCCCGCGTTCGCTGGCAGCGACGATCACGTTACGACCGATTCTGACTTCTCCCGAGAGCCGCCCGGCTTATTCCTGAACCGTTTCCCCAGCCAGGAACATCCAGGTTTCGATAACGGTATCCGGGTTCAGCGACATACTTTCGATGCCCTGGTCGAGCAGCCAGCGGGCCAGGTCGGGGTGATCGGATGGACCCTGGCCGCAGATGCCAATGTATTTGTTTTGAGCCTTACAGGCGGATATCGCCATCGCAAGAAGTGCTTTGACCGCATCGTCACGCTCATCGAAGCTGTCGGCGATCAGGGCCGAGTCACGATCAAGGCCCAGGGCGAGCTGCGTCATGTCGTTTGAACCAATCGACATGCCGTCGAAGTGCTCGAGGTACTCGTCAGCGAGGAGGGCGTTGGTTGGCAATTCGCACATCATGATGACTTTCAGGTCGTCCTTGCCGCGCTCCAGTCCGTTCTCAGCCATCACGGCGAGCACATCTTTAGCCTGC
>JAUHYO010000354.1 GCA_030426325.1 Gammaproteobacteria bacterium
GTCCGCAACCAATGTCGAGCAGGTCGCCCAGCGGCTGGGAAACGGTCAACTCGACGAGCGCGCGAAACAGCGACCGATCCGCCTCACTGGTCTCCTCGGCGGCAGGGTCCGACCGGAGCGTGCGAAGCCTGCTCAAATCTCGCGCAAATTGTGGTTCGTCGTCGGGGAGCAGGGCCAACAGGCGACGGCGGGAAGCCGCCGCGCCGTCGGATCGGACGCGGTAGTAAACAAAGTGACCGTCCTTGAAGCGCTCCAGGAGATCCGCGCCGCACAGGTGCTTTAGGTGTTGCGAGACGCGTGGCTGACTTTGCCCGGTGACCTCGGTGAGCTCGGAAACACTGCATTCGGTTGACGAACACAGCGCGACCAGCCGGACCCGGATTGGGTCGGCCAGGGCCTTGAACTGGGACAGCAGGGACTCGGTCGATGCCTTCATATAAGAATATAACGATTCTTTTATATAAACTGACGAACAGTATACCGGGAATTCTGGGACATCTATAGGGAAAATCTCCGGTTTTGAGCAGAGGATGCCGCTACTGGACCGAATCGGGCCCCGCCACGGTGTTGTCAGCAAACAGGCGCGTCACATCCACTTTGTCGAAGCGGCGCCGGCGACCGCAATACTCACACATCACCTCGAGCTCGCCCTGCTCGTCCAGCGCCGCTCGCGATTCTTTCTCACCCAGCATTTTCAGAACGTCTTCAACTTTTTGTTTTGAGCAGCGGCAACGAAATGCCACCGGTCGTGGCTCGTGCACCCGGACGTCATCCTCCGCGAATAACTTGCGCAATAGGTCGAGACCCGCCTCACCGTCAAAATCGCCCAGCGACACGGTCTTCAGAAGGAATTGCAGGCGATTCCAGTCATCGTCGTCAACTGGCTGTCCGGGCATTTGCTGCAGCAGGATTCCGCCAGCCACCTGTTCGTTTGCGACCAGCGCCACGTGGCTCGGCAACTGCACCGAGCGTTCGAAGTAATGCTCCAGGCTCGATGACAGGGATTCGCCTTCGATCGCGACGATTCCCTGATAAGGGCGGTCTCCGGCATCCACGGTAATGGCGCAGCGCGCATCGCCAACCAGCTCGACAAAATTATTCGCCGAGTGCCCTTCGGCGACGACTGCCATGCCGCGCAAATCCAGGTCATCCGTGCATTGCATGACGAGCATTTGCAGAACATCACTGCCCTGCAGTTGCAAGGTAATCGCGCCGTCGAACTTGAGGCTTTGTGCAATCAACCCGGTTGCGGCGGCCGACTGGCCCAGCGTTTCCGCGACCAGCGCGTCGTAGCCGTGATCGCGTTGCATCCGACGCCAGCTCCGTGACAAATGAATTAGCGCGCCACGAACAGCCATCGACTCAAAAGCAAACGGGGTAATACGATCCGCAGACATACTCAGCCCTTGAGCTTGTCTTTCAGTATCTGGTTGACCTGGCCGGGGTTTGCCTGTCCCCTGGTTTCCTGCATGACCTTGCCGACAAAGTAACCCATCAGCTTGTCCTTGCCTGCTCGAAACTCGGCAACCTGCGACGGATTGGCTTCAATAACTTTATCAACGACGGCCTCAATAGCTGAGCTGTCCGTAATTTGTTTCAGGCCTTTCGCTTCGATGATTGCATCGGCATCGCCCTCGCCATCCCACATCGCGTCGAAGACCTGCTTGGCAATCTTGCCGGAGATGGTGTTGTCGTGAATTCGATTGACCAGCCCCGCAAGATCGACGGCAGAAATACGGCTGTCCTCAATTTCCTTGCCTTCGCGGTTCAGCGCGCCGAGCAAATCACCGATGACCCAGTTCGCCGCAATCTGTGCTTTGGCGTCCGTTGCCTCTACAACCGCTTCGAAGTAGTCGGCGAGCGCGCGACTGGCCGTCAGGATCGCGGCATCGTCACTCTTCAGGCCATAGGCCTCCACGAAACGTGCCTGCTTCGCATCCGGAAGCTCCGGCATGGCGCGCCGTTGCGTTTCAATATACTCATCGCTGATTTCGATCGGCAACAAATCCGGATCCGGGAAGTAGCGATAGTCGTTGGCCTCTTCTTTCGATCGCATCGAACGGGTTTCGTCCTTGTCCGAGTCGTAGAGGCGCGTTTCCTGCACTACCTTGCCGCCGTCTTCGATCAGGTCGATCTGTCGCTCAATTTCGTAGTTGATTGCTTTTTCGATGAACCGGAATGAGTTCAGGTTCTTGAGCTCGGTTCGCGTGCCGAGTTCCTGCTGGCCAAGGGGTCGCACGGAAACGTTCGCATCGCAACGGAACGATCCTTCCTGCATGTTGCCGTCGGAGATTCCAAGATAGCGAACGATCGTATGGATTTTCTTCAGGTAGGCGACCGCTTCCTTCGCCGATCGCAAATCCGGTTCAGAAACGATTTCGAGCAGCGGCGTGCCGGCACGGTTCAGGTCAATGCCGGACTGGCCTTCGAATCCTTCATGCACGGACTTGCCGGCATCTTCTTCCAGGTGCGCCCGCGTAATACCGATGCGCTTTTCATTGCCGTCGGCGTCCTGAATCACCATTTCGCCATGCTCAACAATCGGCAGTTCCAGCTGACTGATCTGGTAGCCTTTTGGCAGGTCCGGATAAAAATAATTCTTGCGTGCAAACACCGAACGCCGCGCAACGGTCGCGTTGACCGCCAGCCCGAACAGCGTCGCCATGCGCACGACCTCTGCATTCAACACCGGCAGGACACCCGGGTAACCCAGGTCAACCAGGCAGGCCTGCGTGTTCGGCTCCGCTCCGTAAGCAGTTGATGCACCGGAGAAAATCTTGCTCCTCGTCGCGAGCTGCGTGTGAATCTCCAGTCCAATCACGACTTCCCATCCGGCCCTCATTGGAAGTACTCTGGACAGGCTCGATGAAAGTCGGTTTGCAGCTGGTATTGATGCGCGCAGCGGAGCAGGTTCGATTCGGCAAAATGCGGGCCGACCAGGTGCAATCCGACCGGCAGCTTGTCGACGAACCCGCAAGGCACAGAAATCGCCGGGAGACCCGCGAGGTTCGCACCGATCGTGTAAATATCGTTCAGGTACATCTGAATCGGATCGTCAACCTTGTCGCCAAGCCGGAATGCCGGCGCCGGCGCAGTGGGTCCGGCGATGACATCAACGTCGGCAAACGCCCGTTTGAAATCATCGGCGATCAACGCTCGGACCTGCTGTGCTTTCAGGTAGTAGGCGTCGTAGTAACCGGCCGACAACACGTACGCGCCGGTCATGATGCGACGCTTCACTTCGTCGCCAAATCCTTCACCACGACTG
>JAUHYO010000355.1 GCA_030426325.1 Gammaproteobacteria bacterium
GATTTTTACTCGAATCCGGTTTTGGTGCTGCGGGTGCTGCTGCCGGTTTTTGCGGTGCGGCGTCACTGACTTTTTGCGCATCGCTTGCGCGCTCAGCATCAGTCCGTGCTTTCGGCGGCTCGTCGGCTTTCGGTTTCCGCGGTGCACGGCGAGGACGGGTGTTGGCAGGCTTTTCTGCACTGCCGCTACCATTCGTGGGGCTATTCGATTCCGGTGCCGACGCCTTCTCAGCGGGTTTGCTGTCAGTTTGCCTCGGCTGATCCGGCTTTGACTGCGGCGCGTCAGACTTCGCATTTGAATCCGGTGAATTGGCTGTCTGCTGTGTGTTCGCAGAATCCTGTTCGCTTTTTTCGCCCGAACGACGACGACGTCCGCCTCGACTGCGACGGCTACGAGTGCGTTTCGGTGCTTCGTTCCCGGCGTTGTCTGTGGCGCCATTCTTGTCCTGGGCGGCCTGGGGCTGCTGTTGTCCCTTGTCCTGGTCCTTTGTTGCCTGGGCATCCGTATCCCTGGGCCCCTGTTTCGCATTTCGATTCGCAGCTTTTTTCTTTTTCGCCTTGCGAGGTTTCTTGCGTGCCTCGTTTCCGGAACGCGGCTCGTTTCGCCGTTGCGATGGTTTCGCCGGTCGTCGTCCGCGCGTTGATTTCGTCGCGCTGCGATTTTTCTTGGCCGGCTTTTTCTTTTCGTCGTCATCGCTGCTGAAGAAGTCGACGATCGTGGCCCACAGACCCTTGCCTTCGGGTTTCTTGCGTTGTGGTGCCGGCGTTGATGGCTTTAACGTGCCCACGGCTGCGGCTTCGACGCCCTTGCGAGCCAGTATTGCTTGTGGCGATTCAGGCTCGATTGGACCGTTTGCAAGTTTGAAACTTGCGCCCGCGTTTTCGGGGAGATCCACCTGGTCATCGCGTACACGCCGTACATCATAATGTGGCGTTTCAAGATGAGGATTCGCGACCAGCACAACCTGTGTTTCGTTGCGATCCTCGAGGCTCTGCACCCAGTCACGCTTTTCGTTTAACAAGTAGGTCGCGACTTCGACCGGCAATTGTGCAATTACTTTCGCGGTACGTTCCTTGCGCGCCTCTTCGCCGATGATGCGAAGAATGGCCAGTGCCAGCGACTCAGTGCCGCGAATCGTGCCGAAGCCGGTGCAGCGCGGGCAGGTCTTGTAGGCTGACTCACCGATTGACGGCCGCAGTCGCTGGCGCGACATTTCCATCAGGCCGAAGCGACTGATCTTGCCGATCTGTATTCGGGCGCGATCCTGTCGCACCGCGTCGCGCAATCGATTTTCGACTTCGCGCTGGTGTTTTTGCGGACCCATGTCGATGAAGTCAATGACGATCAGTCCACCCAGGTCACGGATACGCAGCTGGCGTGCAATTTCGTCAGCCGCCTCAAGGTTGGTATTGAATGCCGTTGCTTCAATATCACCGCCCTTGGTCGCGCGCGCCGAGTTGATGTCGATCGAAACCAGGGCTTCGGTGTGATCAATGACAATGCTGCCACCGGACGGCAGGTTCACCTTGTGGGCGAAAGCCGATTCGATTTGCGACTCGATCTGGAATCGCGTGAACAAAGGCACCGGATCAACGTAGTGTTTCAGCTTCTTGAGGTTGTGCGGCATGGTCTGTTCGACATGCGCATAGGCGTCTTTGTAGGTCGCCTCATCGTCAATCAGAATTTCACCGATATCATTGGTCAGGTAGTCGCGCAGTGCACGAACGACCGAGTCGCCTTCCCGGTAAATCAGGAAAGGTGACGTGCGCTCCAGCACGACATTTAGAATCGCGGTCCAGACCGTCAGCAGGTTTTGCAGGTCCCAGGCGAGTTCTTCAGCGCTGCGATCAATGCCAGCGGTGCGCAGGATGACACTCATGTTCTCGGGGATTTCGATCTCGTTCAGCGCCTGGCGGGCGAGGTCACGATCATCACCGGTGATACGGCGCGAAACGCCGCCGGAGCGATCCTTGTTCGGCTTCAGGACGATGAATCGGCCAGCGAGGCTGACGAACGTCGTCAGTGCTGCGCCCTTGTTGCCGCGTTCCTCCTTATCGACCTGGACAACGATGTCCTGGCCTTCCTTGAGAACGTCCTTGATGTTGGTTTTGCCGTTGGCTTTTGCCTGCTTGACGAAATACTCGCTGGAGATTTCTTTCAGTGGCAGAAAACCGTGGCGTTCAGCGCCGTAATCGACGAAGGCGGCTTCGAGACTGGGCTCGATGCGCGTGATTTTGCCTTTGTAGATATTTGCTTTTTTACGTTCGCTTGCGGGTGCTTCGATATTGAGGTCGTACAGTAATTGTCCGTCGACCATCGCCATGCGCAACTCTTCTTCCTGAGTTGCATTGATTAACATTCTTTTCATGTTGCCCTACTTGAGTGATGGAGGGCAGCAAAACGGGGTGAGGCGCCAGGCGGGCGCAGGGGGTGTCACGCAAAGGAACCAGGCGCCGGATTGCGCCGTCGAAAGGTATCGTTAGTTCAGTTTGGATCTGGCGCAAAATCGCCAGTACCCACAAAAAAATCAGCATGATTTCCCTGCGGCTTTGCCGCTTTGGCGAGCACCGGAGTCCGGAATTGCTGCCATCTGAAATCAGGTCGCGCAGATCGCGGGACCAAAAAAAATCGATTAAGAAGTGTCGACTTGAGGTATCTCGAGACGCCACCGGGCGGTAATATACCACACCGCAAGACCACTTCAAGTGATTGATCATGCAAGAAAAGCCGCCAGATGGCGCGAATCCTCAGAATTCCGACGGAACAACGACCAGTCGTGTCCGCAAGGTCACGATCGATGCTGAGCGCGCCGGGCAGCGAATTGACAATTTCCTGCGTGGCGAACTGCCTGGTGTGCCCAAGGGCAGGCTGTATCGCCTGCTGAGGCGCGGCGAGGTCCGGGTCAATGGTGGCCGCGTACGGGCAGAGCACAAGCTTGAGGAGGGCGATGAGGTCCGGGTACCGCCGGCGCGCATTCGGGCCGAAGGTGCGCCACCGTCGGAGAAAATGGCAAGCGACATGCTCGGTCATGTCATTTATGAGGATAAACGCCTGCTGGTGCTGAATAAGCCGACCGGTGTTGCAGTGCACGGTGGCAGCGGGATCAGTCATGGGGTCATCGAACTGCTGCGGCATGCGCGGTCGGATCTAAAGGACCTGTCACTCGTACATCGCCTGGATCGTGAAACCTCGGGTTGCCTGGTGCTGGCGAAGCGGCGCAGCGCGCTGCGTGAGCTTCACGAGCGCTTCCGGGAGGGGCT
>JAUHYO010000027.1 GCA_030426325.1 Gammaproteobacteria bacterium
CAGATGATCTGTCGCTTGCGCGGCCGGCTTCCACGGAAATCTACGTAATTGAACGACCATGACACGCGGCGCAGAGACAAAACAGAAAACTGCACAACGATTTGTCAGCAGGGTATCGCTTGTAATGGCGTTCTTTGCGCTGGTGGCGTCGTCGCTGGTTGCCCGTGCCGTACATTTGCAGGTGCTCGACAAAGACTTTCTGAATCAGCAGGCCGATACACGGCACCTTCGAACGGAGTCCATTTCAGCGCACCGCGGCACAATCCTTGACCGAAACGGTGAGCCGCTCGCGATCAGCACGCCCGTCGACAGTATCTGGGTCAATCCCAAGGAATTTGCCAGTGCAGTAAATAAGGTTCCTGTGCTGGCAAAAGCGCTCGGTGTCGATGCAGACGTCCTGATGCGTCGCGTCACTCGCAGCATGGATAAGGAATTTTTGTACCTGAAGCGGCACCTGAACCCCAGTACCGCTCAGAACGTCATGGCCTTGAAGCTGCCTGGGATCAATGTGCAACGTGAGTACCGTCGATACTACCCTGCGTCGGAGGTAACCGGGCACCTGGTCGGATTCACCAATGTCGATGACGAGGGGCAGGAAGGCCTTGAACTCGCGATGAACTACTGGCTGCAGGGCGAACCCGGCGCGAAGCGTGTTCTGAAAGATCGTCTTGGTCGATCGATCGAGAATGTCGAAAGCATTCGTCCGCCACACCATGGCAAGGACCTCAGGACCAGCATCGACTTGCGGCTGCAGTACCTGGCTTATCGAACGCTGAAAGCGGCAGTCAAATCGCACAATGCTCGCTCGGGATCGATCGTCATTCTGGACGTCAAGACCGGTGAAGTGCTGGCGATGGTAAACCAGCCAACTTACAACCCGAACGATCGTTCTCAATTCGTTGCGGAGCGTTACCGCAATCGCGCGATTACCGATATTTTCGAGCCCGGGTCCAGCATCAAGCCGCTGGTCGTCGCCGCGGCGCTGGAAAGCGGCCAATACCGGCCGAGCAGTGTCGTCGATACGGCGCCTGGCTATGTTTCGGTTGGCGCCAAGAAAATCGAGGACAGCAGGAATCTGGGTCGAATCAGCCTGACGACCATACTTGCGCGTTCGAGCAACGTCGGTGTGACGAAAGTCGCCATGGACCTGCAGCCGGATCAGTTGTGGAGCACGATGTCGCATTTCGGCCTTGGCGAAATGACCAGCAGCGGTTTTCCGGGCGAGTCGGCCGGCATGCTGTCGCATTACAGCAACTGGCGGCCCATCAGCCAGGCCACGATTGCCTATGGATACGGTGTGTCGGTTACGCCGTTGCAGCTTGCACAGGCCTATTCCGCGCTTGGCAATGGTGGCGTAATGCAGCCGATTTCTCTGTTTGCCATCGAAGATCCGGCGGTTGGCGAGCGTGTCATTACGGCTGACACCGCAACTGCTGTTCGTCGAATGCTGGAGGAGGTCGTCAGGCCCGGGGGCACGGGCACGAAAGCCGCAGTGGACGGTTACCGCGTTGCCGGCAAGACCGGCACGTCATGGAAGTTTGCAAAGGGCGGTTACTCTCAGGACAAGTATATTTCGATATTCGCGGGTCTGGCGCCGGCAAGTGATCCGCGACTTGCCACTGTCGTAGTAATCGACGAACCCGGTGGCGAGTTGTATTACGGCAGTGACGTGGCCGCCCCGGTATTCGCCGATGTCATGTCGGAATCGCTGCGTTTGCTTGCGGTTCCTCCCGATGCGATGCCCGCCCGAGATCCCGGCAACGTCATGCAGGCGATGGCGGACCGGAACGTGAGTCCATGAGCGTGCCGGCGATGCAAATTGAAACGACGATGACCCTGGCGCACTTGCTGGAAGGGTTGGCGATGGCGCCGGAGATTGCTGTTCGAGGCATAGCCAGCGACAGCCGCAAGCTTGAGCCCGGTTTCCTGTTTCTGGCATGCAAGGGCATCAGTGGCCACGGTCTTGACTACCTGGACCGGGCCTATGCAGCGGGCGTCTGCGCTGTGGCCTGGGATTCCAGCACTGCAGACGCGCCCGCGGATGTCGGTGTGCCGTTGATACCCGTCGACAAGCTCGGCGACAAGCTTGGAGAAATTGCCAATCGATTTTACAACCATCCGTCGAAAGCGCTGAAGACGGTTGGAATTACCGGGACAAACGGAAAAACCACCGTCGCCTGGCTGTTGGCCCAGTGTATGTCCCTGCTCAACGATCGTTGCGCCTATCTTGGCACGCTCGGTTATGGCGTCGACGAGTTGCAGGGCGATTCAGACATGACAACGCCTGCAGCCATCGAAATGCATGAGCGACTGGCGGGTTTCCTGGAGCAGGGAGCCAGCCACGCCGCAATTGAAGTATCGTCACACGCGTTGTCGCAACATCGCATTGACGGTGTTTGTTTCGATGCCGTGCTTTTTACGAACCTCACTCGCGATCATCTCGACTATCACGGTGACATGCGAAGTTACTTCGAGGCAAAAGCCCGTTTGTTTCTCGACTACGATGTCAAAGCGCGAATCGTCAACCTGGATTCCGAGTTCGGTGCCGAGCTGGCTGCTCGTTGTGGTCAGCAAGTCATTACGGTTTCAACAAATTTTGATCGTGTTGCGAATGGACGGCCGTACCTGTTTGTTCGGTCGGTCGTCGCAACCCCGGCTGGCTCGGATATCGCCTTTACCAGTTCCTGGGGGGATGGGCGATTTAAATTGCCCATGCCAGGAAACTACAACGTTGCGAATGCGGCGATTGTTCTGGCCTACCTGCTGCACAAGGGCTTCGACCTGCAGCAGGCGTGCGAGGCGTTTGAGTTTGTAGGCGCACCGCCCGGACGGATGCAATCCGTTACAGCGGGCCGCCCGGCAATCTACGTCGATTACGCGCATACACCCGATGCCATCGAGTCCGCGCTGCGGGCGTTGCGTCCTCACTGCCGGGGGAAGCTCTGGTGTGTCTTCGGTTGTGGAGGCGATCGTGACCGTGGCAAGCGCCCTTTGATGGGAAGGCTCGCCGAGCGCCTGGCCGACAAGATCGTCATCACCAGTGACAATCCGCGTACCGAAAACCCTGCGTCAATAATCGACGACATCGTCGCGGGACTCAGTCGCGCGGACGACGCGATTGTTATCGAGGAACGCGCAGCGGCGATCGCCTTCGCAATTGCAAATGCAGGTGCGGCCGACGCCATTCTTGTTGCGGGTAAGGGACACGAAAATTACCAGGAGATTGGTGGACGCCGGTTGCCATTCTCGGACTTCGCGGTTGCATTGGCGGCCTCTGAGGCGACACATGATTAGATCACTGTCATCTGCCGCCAATAGCATGAACGGACTGCTGCAAGGTCCGGATCGCTCGTTTACGGGCGTGAATACGGACACCCGTTCGATTCGTGAAGGCGAGCTCTTCTTTGCATTGCAGGGTCCGAACTTTGATGGTCATGACTACGTCGCCATTGCACAAAAGAAAGGGGCGGCCGGCGCAGTTGTGAGCAGCCGTGTTTCAAACTCCCTGGCACAGATTACAGTCGACGACACCAGGCTGGCGCTAGGGCGATTCGGCGCCGCCTGGCGCGGCAACATGCAGGTTCGGGTTGTTGGAATTACAGGCAGCAATGGCAAAACGACCCTGAAAGAACTGGTTGCCGCCTGCCTCAGCGCGAAAGCGCCGACACTTGCCACCCAGGGCAACCTGAATAACGACATAGGCATGCCTTTGATGCTTGCGCGTATCGAAGATCATCATGAATTTGCGGTACTGGAGATGGGGGCGAATCACGCCGGCGAGATTGCCTACCTCGTTTCTTTGGCGAATCCGGATGTGGTTGTTATCACCAACGCCGGCGCAGCGCATCTCGAAGGTTTCGGATCGATCAAAGGGGTTGCGCACGCGAAAGGCGAGATCCTGCAAAACGATGATCGTCCTGATGTCGCGGTTCTTAACGCGGACGATGATTATTTTGATTATTGGCGTTCGCTTGTCAGTGACGTATCGATGCTCAGTTTCGGATTTTCGGAAACTGCAGATATACGTGCCAGTGAAATTGTGACAACCGCCTCGGGGTCGCGGTTCATGCTGCACCTGCCCACAGAATCCATGCCCGTGTCTTTGCAGCTGTCGGGTATTCACAATGTACGTAATGCCTGTGCGGCCGCGGCGGTTGCGACGGCGCTCGATATTGAGGCGGAAACGATCCGGTACGCGTTGGAAAGCGTGTCACCGGTTGGTGGCCGCCTGCAGCCGCTTGCCGGTATCAACGGTTGTGCGCTGTTCGATGACAGCTATAACGCAAATCCATTGTCGGTTGTCGCTGCCGCTGAATTCTTGTCCGGCCTGGCTGGTGAGGGCTGGCTCGTTCTGGGCGATATGAAGGAACTCGGAGACGATGCAGAGGAACTGCATCGCGAGGTTGGGGCGTCGGCGCGGGCATGCGGAATTGATCGTCTGTTCGCGTTCGGCGATCTCGCTCGCAATTATGTCGAGGGGTTCGGCGAGGGCGCGACCTGGTACGGCAGCCTCGATGCCTTGCTGGCAGATCTCGAGCGGGCGCGTGAGTCCGTCAATGTACTGGTCAAAGGTTCGCGATCGATGCGCATGGAACGAATTGTCGCCGCCATGCGTGCGGCCGATGTTGTGAGGAAGAAAGCCTGATGCTGCTCTACCTCACAGAATACCTGGCGCAATTTGAATCCGGATTTAACGTTTTCAGCTACCTGACCATGCGGGCGATTCTTGGTGCGCTGACTGCCCTGATTATTTCGTTCATCGTCGGGCCGCGCATGATCAGAAGCTTGAGTGTCAATCAGCTCGGCCAGCCCGTACGTGAAGACGGACCAGAAACCCACTTGCTAAAAGCTGGTACGCCGACAATGGGCGGCGCATTGATCCTGACCGCAATTTCGGTGGCAACCGTGCTCTGGGCTGATCTTGAAAACCACTTCGTCTGGATAGTGCTTTTCGTCACTCTGTCATTCGGTGTCATTGGCTATGTCGATGACTACAAGAAACTCGTATTGCAAAACCCCGCCGGCATTTCGGCGAAACAAAAGCTCTTCTGGCAGTCCAGCGCGGCGATCATAGCCGCCATTGCTCTGTACGTTACGGCGACCGATGAGGTTGTTCAAACTTCATTGTTGATTCCGTATTTCAAGGATCTCTCGATCCCGCTTGGCATGTTTCAGCTCGCCGTAACGTACATTTTTATTGTTGGTTTCAGCAATGCTGTAAACCTGACAGACGGTCTCGACGGTCTTGCGATCATGCCAACGGTGCTGGTCGGCGGCGCGCTCGGCCTGTTTGCGTACGTCACCGGCAATACCAATTTTTCCGAGTACCTTGGCATTCCCTACGTTGCGGGTACCGGCGAAGTCACTGTTTTTTGCGCCGCGATGGCAGGCGCTGGCCTCGGCTTTCTCTGGTTCAACACCTACCCGGCCCAGGTATTTATGGGTGACA
Source organism: Gammaproteobacteria bacterium (assembly GCA_030426325.1). Lineage (GTDB taxonomy): Bacteria > Pseudomonadota > Gammaproteobacteria > Steroidobacterales > Woeseiaceae > UBA1847. The sequence goes on from JAUHYO010000027.1 coordinate 5,450, forward strand.
TCGGTGCACTATCGCTCGGAGCGGCGCTGGGCGCTGTCGCCGTCGTTGTGCGTCAGGAAATTGTGCTCGCGATCATGGGTGGAGTATTCGTTGTTGAAACTCTGTCCGTCATTATTCAGGTCGCGTCTTTCAAGCTTACCGGCAAGCGCGTCTTCAGAATGGCGCCTTTGCATCATCATTTCGAACTGAAGGGCTGGGCGGAGCCAAAAGTCATCGTTCGATTCTGGATCATCACGGTGATTCTTGTGCTGGTCGGCCTCGCGAGTCTGAAAATACGATGAGCGCTGCACGCAAAAAAGCGATCGCACCGGAAAACCTGGTCGTCGGACTCGGTGCGACAGGCTTGTCGATTGCCCGGTACCTGGAGCGGTGTGGCCAGACAGCTCGATATTTCGATAGCCGCAACGAGCCGCCTGGGCTGGCTGAACTGCAGTCCATCCGGCCCGATGCCGAGGTCTTGCCGGGCGACGCAAGACTGCCAGAATCGGTGAACCGCGTAATCGCTTCACCCGGTGTGCCGGACAGCCAGCCGATCTTGCAAAGCGCGATTGAGCGCAATGTCGAGATCGTGTCCGATATCGAGTTGTTTGCTCGCGAGGCGGAAGCGCCTTTCGTTGCGATTACCGGCTCGAACGGCAAGAGCACGGTTACAACCCTGCTGTATCAAATGTGCAGAGCAGACGGTCGCAAAGTACTTGCCGGTGGCAACCTGGGCGAACCGGCACTGGACCTGCTGGCCGAAGATACACCCGAGTTGTACGTGTTGGAATTGTCGAGCTTTCAGCTGCATCGCACACAAAAACTACCGGCCAAAGTAGCGGTACTTCTGAATGTTTCGCCGGATCATCTGGACTGGCATTCGAACGAAACGGAATACCGCAATACCAAGTACCGGGTTTTCCGCGAAGCGGACGCCGCTGTGTTCAACCGGGCCGACACGCTGGCGGCAGAACACGCGGGCCGTCGCATGGCGGCGATCAGCTTTGGCGCGGATGAACCTCAGGACGGCCAGTACGGATTGCGCACAGATGATGGCGAAACCTACCTGGCCCGCGGTGCGACATTGTTGCTCTCGTGCCGCGAGCTGGCGATGTACGGCGCGCACAATCAACTGAATGCACTCGCTGCACTGGCCGCCGGCGAGTTGCTGGGACTCGACATGCGCGCGATGTTGCAGGTGTTGGTCGAATTTCCCGGATTGCCGCATCGGATGCAGTTTGTTGCTCGCATTGCTGCGGTCGACTACATCAACGATTCCAAGGCGACCAATGTCGCCGCCGCGATTGCGTCAATTCAATCGGTGAATTCGATGTTGGTATTGATAGCCGGAGGTGACGGCAAGGGCGGCGACTTCAGCGAACTGTCCGCCGCAGTTGAAGGCAAGTTGCGGGGCGCAGTGCTCATCGGCAAAGACGCGGAAAAGATCGCGCATGCACTGGACACGGTTATGCCCGTGCATTTCGCGGACACGATGGGTGCGGCCGTCAGCATGGCGCAGGAGTGCGCTGAATCCGGCGACACCGTGTTGCTCGCACCGGCCTGCGCGAGTCTCGACCAGTACCGCAATTACATGCACCGAGGTGACACGTTTTGCGAAGCGGTGGAGGCGTTGAAGCGATGACCACTCGCAGCGTAACAATGCCATTTCCGGCGCGAATCAAGACAGAGTTGCAAATCGACCCTGTCATGCTCGGTCTGGTTCTGGCGCTATTGATGGGTGGCTTTGTCATTCTTGCGTCGGCATCCATTTCGATTTCCGACAACGTGACAGATAATCCGTTTTTCTATATTCAGCGACAGCTGCTGGCTGCTGCCATTGGCGCATTTGCCGGATTCGTCTGCCTGTTCGTTCCGATGCAGGTCTGGAAAAGCCTCGGTCCGGTCATGTTGTTGCTGGGCCTGGTCTTGCTGATGGTCGTGCTGATTCCGGGTGTCGGTCGCGAAGTCAACGGCAGCACGCGCTGGGTTCGAATCGGCATCATGAACCTGCAGGTGTCCGAACCGGCACGTTTGTGCTTCATTCTTTACCTCGCGGGCTACCTGGTGCGTCGCAACAAAAGCGTGCGTGAGGAATTCACAGGCTTCCTGCGTCCCATGGTCGTGTTGAGTATCGCCTGCGTCCTGTTGCTCGCAGAGCCGGATTTCGGTGCAACGGTTGTGTTGTTGGCGACGGCCCTTGTCATGATGTTTGTCGCCGGTGCGCGAATACGCGACTTCCTGGTGTTCTTCACGGCCGCGCTGCTGGCGTTGGCGGCACTCGCGGTCGCTTCGCCATACCGGATGCAGCGCCTGACCGGTTTCCTCGATCCCTGGGCCGACCCATTTAATTCGGGTTTCCAGTTAACACAATCCTTGATTGCGATTGGCCGGGGTGAATGGTTTGGCGTCGGGCTTGGCGACAGTGTGCAAAAACTTTTTTACCTGCCTGAAGCACACACAGACTTTGTGTTTGCTGTGTACGCAGAGGAATTCGGACTCGTCGGATCGCTGCTGTTGATTGCGTTGTTTCTCGCGCTGCTTTGGCGTGTCTTTAAACTTGCCATGCGCGCCGCGGACGCGGAGCGCCTTTTCGAAGCCTATATCGCCATTGGGCTGGGCACATGGCTTGGTATTCAGGCATTCATAAATATCGGCGTCAACATGGGCTTGCTGCCGACCAAGGGGCTGACGCTGCCGCTGATCAGCTACGGGCGAAGCAGCCTGATCATTACAATGATCTGCGTAGCGCTCCTGCTGCGGATTCATCATGAGCTCGCAGTCGATGCGAAGCCTGTCAATCGAAAACGCGGCAGCAAGGGCGGCAAGTCATGAGTGCGCGCCCAATACTCGTCATGGCCGGTGGAACCGGCGGGCATGTTTATCCGGCACTCGCTGTTGCGCGCGCACTGCAGGCGCATTCGCGTGATGTTGTCTGGCTTGGCACACGGCAGGGTCTTGAGTCCCGCGTTGTGCCGCAAGCCGGGATTGATATCGAGTGGATCAGCGTCAAAGGGCTGCGCCGCAAAGGTGCGCTCGCGTTGATCGTTGCACCCTTGCAGCTGTGTTGGGCGTTGCTGCAATCGCTCGCCGTCATTTTTCGCCGTCGTCCTGCTGTTGTACTCGGTATGGGTGGATTCGCAAGCGGTCCCGGTGGCGTCGCCGCCTGGCTGACGCGCAGACCATTGCTGATCCACGAACAAAATGCCGCAGCAGGCATGACCAATCGTCTTCTGGCGCGTCTTGCCCGGGTTGTGCTGCAAGCCTTCCCGGGCAGTTTTAATTCCAAAATCGTTGCGGAAACCGTTGGCAATCCGGTCCGCGACGACATTGCATCGGTCCCAGTTCCTGCTGCGCGCTATCCGCAGCGACAGGGTCGCTTGCGACTTCTCGTCCTCGGCGGCAGCCAGGGCGCGCTGGCCTTGAACAAAGCGGTACCGGCTGCGCTGGCCTTGCTGGAGCCAGAATCGCGGCCGGTCGTACGTCACCAGTGTGGTGAGCGCACACTGGATATTGCAAAGCAGGCCTATGCCGAAAATGACGTCGACGTCGAGTTGCAGCCGTTTATCGACGACATGGCCGAAGCCTATACCTGGGCGGACCTGGTTATCTGTCGAGCCGGTGCGCTGACCATTGCCGAGCTTTGCGCCGTTGGATTGCCGGCACTGCTGGTGCCATATCCCGGTGCCGTTGACGATCACCAGACCGCCAATGCGGGACCTATGGTAGCCGCGGATGCCGCAGCAATTATCCAGGAAACCGACCTGACTCCGGCTCTGCTTGCGGGACTCATTCGTGACTGGTTGCAGTCTCGGGAGCGTTTGTTGCAGCGTGCGGAAAGCGCACGCGGTCTTGCACAACCCAATGCACTCAGCCGCATTACCGAGCTGTGCCTCGAACTTGCAGGGGCGCCGGCATGATTAATCGCATGCGCCGTATTCATTGTGTTCATTTCGTCGGAATCGGCGGCTCCGGCATGTCCGGAATAGCCGAAGTCATGCTGAGTCTTGGCTACGCCGTGCAGGGCTCAGATATCAAGCCGAACAAACAGACCCGGCGCCTTGAGAAGCAGGGCGCCGCCGTATTCATCGGCCACGCTGCTGACAACATTCGTGATGCAGATGCCGTCGTCGTTTCCAGCGCGGTCGATGAAACCAACCCCGAGGTGGCTTTCGCCAGGGAACAGCTGATGCCAGTCGTCAGCCGTGCCGAAATGTTGGCTGAGCTGATGCGCTTTCGATATTCGATTGCGGTTGCCGGTACGCACGGCAAGACAACGACCACCAGCCTTGTCGCGAGCGTCCTCGCCGAGGGAGGCCTCGACCCGACGTTCGTCATTGGCGGACGCCTGAAGAGCGCTGATGCCAATGCGCGGCTGGGGCAGGGTGATTACCTGGTTGCTGAAGCCGACGAAAGCGATGCATCGTTCGTGCACCTCAAGCCAATGCTGGCTGTTGTCACCAATATCGACGCGGATCATATGTCGACATATGACGGCGATATTGAAAAACTGAAAGGCAGTTTTGTTGAGTTTCTCCACAACCTGCCGTTCTACGGATTGGCGGTCGTGTGTACCGACGATCCAGGTGTCAATACTGTACTCGGTGATATTGGTCGGTCGGTCAGAACCTACGGTACCAATGACGATGCGGATGTTCGCGCAAGTAACGTCGTATTCTCAGAATCGCTAACGACGTTTGATGTCGATCGCAAAGGGAACGACAGTCCACTGCGGGTGAGGTTGCAACTTCCGGGCCTGCACAACGTTCGCAATGCGCTCGCAGCGATTGCCGTTGCCGACGAACTGCAAATCGGCGACGAACCTCTCGTTCGTGCGCTGGAAAACTTTGAAGGAATCGACCGCCGATTCCAGCGACTGGGAGATGTCGAAACTGCCGTCGGGACTGTGATGCTGGTCGATGACTACGGCCACCACCCGACCGAGATCGCGGCGACACTGTCGGCTGCTCGAACTGGCTGGCCGGACAAGCGCATTGTCCTGGTTTTTCAGCCACACCGTTATTCGCGAACCCGCGACCTGATGGACGACTTCGCAACGGTTCTGAGCGATGCCGATGTACTAGTGCTCCTGGATGTTTATTCCGCCGGTGAAGAGCCGATTGCCGGCGCGGACGGTCGGGCGATGGCACGCGCAGTGCGGTCACGCGGTGCTGTGGAACCGGTATTTGTGAAGTCACTGGACGATCTGCAGCCAGTGCTTATGGACTTGATACAGGACGGCGACCTGGTTTTGACAATGGGTGCCGGCGATATCGGCGCATGGGCAGGCGAATTGCCGGAACGTATTCGTCGCGCCCCGGCATTGAAGGTGCACCAATGATGGCTTCTGCAAGGGACCTTGGTGTGAAGGGCGAGCTCCGGTATGACGAGCCGATGAGCCGCCATACCTCGTGGCGCGCTGGTGGTCCGGCCGAGGTCTTCTTCGTACCTGCAAGTGTTGACGACCTCAGCGAGTTTTTGCGCGCGCTTGATCGCGATACACCGATTTTTTGGCACGGCGTCGGAAGCAACCTGCTGGTTCGTGATGGCGGCATTCCCGGTGTCGTGATTTCTGCGAGCAAGATCCTTCGTAATCTCGACCGCGTTGATCGCTACCTGGTGCGTGCCGGTGCGGGTGTGCCTTGCACACAACTGGCGCGCCAATGTATCCGCTGGGATCTCGGGCCGTCAGAATTTTTTGCCGGTATTCCGGGCACTGTTGGCGGCGCGCTGGCCATGAACGCAGGCGCTCACGGTGGCGAAACCTGGGAGCGTGTCGATTCCGTTACCACGATCGACCGTGGCGGGGAGATCCACGAACGCGCGCCGACCGAATACACAATTGGCTATCGCAGCGTCAAAGGACCGGCGAACGAGTGGTTCCTTGGCGGGCAGTTCCGCTTCGAGCCCGATGCAACACCGAGCTTTGAAACGTTGAACGCTATGCTTGAGCGTCGCAAGAAGACACAACCGCTGGGGCTTCCGAGCTGCGGATCCGTTTTTAGAAACCCGCCCGGTGACTACTCGGCGCGCCTGATCGAGGCAGCAGGTCTGAAAGGACATCGCATCGGTGGCGCCGAAGTGTCCGATAAGCACGCAAACTTCATAATCAACCGCGATAACGCCTCCGCGACCGATATTGAAGAGCTGATCGAGCACGTGCGACAAACGGTCTTCGATGTGCACGGCGTCGAGCTGGTTCATGAAGTTCGTATCGTCGGGGAGCTGACATCATGACGCAGTCTCCGACACGGGAACGCCGCAAGGTGATCACTGATGCGTCCGCATTTGGCCGGGTTGCGGTAATGCTGGGCGGCGACTCGTCTGAACGTGAAGTCTCATTGAAGAGTGGCACCGCGGTCCTCGAAGCGCTGCTGGCACGGGGTATTGATGCGCATGCCTGGGATCCGGCCGACAAGTCACTTGTCGAGTTTGCGGCTGCCGGATTTGACCGGGTTTGGATCGCTCTGCACGGACCCGGTGGCGAAGACGGTGCATTGCAAGGCGCGCTGCAATGGCTCGATATCCCCTACACCGGGAGCGGCGTGATGGCCTCGGCTGTCGCAATGGACAAAATACGCAGCAAGCATCTTTTTTGTGCTGCGGGCATCCCGACGCCCGAGTACGCAGCGGTCACTAATCATGCGGAAGCGTCCATCGCCGCCGAACAGATCGAGTTTCCGTTGATCGTAAAACCGTCGGGGCAGGGATCCAGCGTTGGCATGTCGAAGGTCTTTGAGCGCGCCGAACTGAATGATGCGATAGACAGTGCGCTGATGTATGACGAAACCGTGCTGATGGAACGTTGCATCATTGGCGGCGAGTATACGGTCGGTGTCCTGCAGGGACAGGCGTTGCCGAGCATTCGAATTTCAACACCGCGCGTGTTCTACGACTATCGGGCGAAATACGAATCGAACCGCACCGAGTACATCTGTCCGGGCACGTCGAGCGACGAAGAAGAACAACTCTACGCCGACCTGGCCGTTGCGGCTTTCAATGAGCTCGGTTGCGAAGGCTGGGGAAGAGTGGACTTCATGACGGGCGCGGACGGACAACCCCTGGTGCTCGAAGTGAATACCGTGCCGGGTATGACCAGCCACAGCCTGGTGCCAATGGCGGCGAAAGCCAGTGGCATGGACTTCCCGGAATTGTGCTGGAGAATTCTCGAGACGAGTTTTTCAGGCGTCGAAGCTCCGGCAAAACTCGAGGTGGCAGCCAATGGCGCGTAAACAGGCTCGGCGGCGTAAGCAGAAAACCGCAAGGCGCATTCAATTGCCGACGATTCGAATCGGTCGAATTTTCGCGCCATTGTTTGCTCTGGCGGTTGTGATCGGTACGTACCAGCTCAGCCTGACGCTGCTGGATCGCGAGATATCGTCAATCGAAATCAACGGACCGTTCTTACGCGTTAGCGCCTTGAATATCGAAGCGGCAATCAGCAATGAAATCGATGCGGGCTTCATCGGTGCGGACATTGACCGTATTCGCGAGAAAATTGTCGCACTGCCGTGGATAGACCAGGCACGGGTTGCCAGGCGATGGCCGAGCCGCATATCGATCACGGTTACGGAGCAAGTGCCCGCAGCGGTTTGGGGTGACAGCGGTTTGTTGAATACGCGCGGCGAATTGTTCGTAAGCAACTTAAGGCATGTTCCGGCAGAGTTGCCGCGCCTCAGCGGCCCCGACCAGCGTTCCGCCGAAGTCGCAGCGCGCTACCTCGAGGTCCGCGAGCAACTCATTCCGTTGGGCCTGGACGTGCGCCGCGTGCATATGGATGCGCGTGGATCGTGGGAAATGACATTGGGCAATGGTATCGAGGTTCGACTCGGTCGGCGGGCAGTGGCCGATCGGACAGACCTGTTTCTTGATGTCGTGGCCGACATTATTACGAGCCGTGCGGCGGATATCGACTACGTCGATATGCGTTATGGCAACGGTTTCACGATTGGTTGGAAAGGTGGATCGCAGTCTCCGGACAGCGATCCGGAGCGGGCGGCCGAAAAAATGCTTGCCGCCAGGGGAACAGACTGAATGTCAAAACGACCTGACAAGAATTTGATTGTCGGACTTGATATCGGCACGTCGAAAGTCGTGGCGATCGTCGGCGAAGTCAACGATGAAGGCAATATCGAGGTTGTCGGCATCGGATCGCATCCGTCGCGAGGCCTGAAGAAAGGCGTCGTCGTCAATATCGAGTCGACTGTCCACTCGATCCAGCGCGCTGTTGAAGAGGCGGAGCTGATGGCCGGCTGCGACATTCATTCCGTTTACACCGGTATTGCGGGCAGCCATGTTCGCAGCCTGAACTCGCACGGTATCGTCGCGATTCGCGATTCGGAAGTCAGTGCCGGCGACGTGGACCGCGTAATCGACGCCGCTCGAGCCGTGGCGATCCCGGCCGATCAGAAAATCCTGCATATCCTGCCGCAGGAGTTCGTCATCGACAATCAGGAAGGTATTCGCGAACCCATCGGTATGTCCGGCGTTCGTCTCGAAGCCAAAGTGCACATGGTAACGGGTGCAGAAAGCGCCGCGCAGAACATCGTCAAGTGTGTGCAGCGCTGCGGACTTGAAGTTGATGACATTGTGCTTGAGCAGCTCGCCTCGAGTTACTCGGTGCTTACCGATGACGAAAAAGAGCTGGGCTCCTGCATTGTCGATATCGGCGGCGGCACGACCGATATCGCGGTTTTTCTCGGCGGTGCCATTCAGCACACAGCGGTTATTCCGATTGCCGGTGACCAGGTAACGAACGACATAGCTGTATCGATGCGTACGCCGACTCAGTACGCGGAAGAGATCAAGATCAAGTACGCCTGCGCGCTCTCACAGCTGGCGAACCCGGATGAAACGATTGAAGTGCCGAGCGTCGGTGAAAGGCCGCCAAGGCGACTTGCTCGCCAGACGCTTGCCGAAATCGTTGAGCCGCGTTACGAGGAATTGTTCGGACTGGTGCGCGATGAATTGCGCCGCAGCGGGTTCGAAGAGTTGATTGCGGCCGGCGTCGTTATCACCGGCGGCAGCGCAAAAATGGAAGGCGCTGTTGAATTGGCGGAGGAAGTATTCCACATGCCAGTGCGACTCGGTTCGCCGCAATACGTTGAAGGACTTATGGATGTCGTACGCAATCCGATTCATGCCACTGGCGTCGGATTGTTGCTGTACGGATTTGAGAATTTGTCACGCCGTGATCGGAGAAGCACACCGATCGGCGGCAATTTAGGGGAAGTCTGGGATCGCATGAAGTCGTGGTTCCAGGGCCAATTTTGAAAATAGCAGTACTACAGAAGTTACACAGCGGAGGAAAACTCAATGTTTGAATTAATGGATGCGCATAGTTCGAGCGCGGTCATCAAGGTCATCGGTGTCGGTGGCGGTGGTGGCAACGCGGTTGCGCACATGGTCGAAACCGGCATCGAAGGTGTCGATTTCATCTGTGCGAATACCGATTCTCAGGCGCTAAAGGGATCACGTGTTAGAACCTCGTTGCAGATTGGTTGCAACATCACCAAGGGACTTGGCGCCGGTGCTGATCCCGACATCGGACGGCAGGCCGCCATGGAAGATCGCGACCGAATTCTGGAAGTGATTGAAGGTGCCGACATGCTTTTCATCACAGCGGGAATGGGCGGCGGTACCGGTACCGGTGCGGCGCCGATCGTCGCACAGGTTGCCAAGGAGCTGGGCATTCTGACCGTCGCGGTAGTCACGAAACCGTTCCTGATGGAAGGCAACAAGCGTATGCAGATCGCCGATCAGGGCATCTCGGAGCTCGGCAAGTACGTTGATTCGCTCATTACCATTCCGAACGAGAAGCTTCTGACGGTACTGGGTGGCGAGACTACCTTGCTGGACGCATTCCGTGCGGCAAACCAGGTACTGCAGGGCGCGGTTCAGGGTATCGCTGAACTGATAACCCGACCGGGCCTGATCAACGTCGACTTTGCCGATGTCCGAACAGTCATGTCAGAAATGGGCATGGCAATGATGGGCTCCGGAGAGGCTTCCGGCGAAGATCGTGCACGCGAAGCGGCAGAAGCAGCAGCGTCAAGTCCGCTGCTCGAGGATATCAACCTCAAGGGCGCGAACGGCATCCTCGTCAACGTTACAGCCGGCATGGACCTGTCCATCGGCGAATTCCAGGAAGTTGGCAACACGGTCAAGGAGTACGCCTCCGAGAACGCAACGGTCGTGGTGGGTACGGTTATCGATCCGGATATGACAGATCGAATCCGCGTCACCGTGGTCGCAACCGGACTCGGACGCCAGGCCGCCACCGCAGAGTCGCCGATGCGTATCGTGCGTCGACCGGCAGCGCACAGTGAGCCAAACTACCAGACGCTCGACAAGCCGACCGTGCAACGCAAGCGCGCTGTTGGCGACGGGCTGGAAGGCAGTGGCCTGCAGGAAGAATTGCTGGATATTCCGGCGTTCCTGCGGCGACAGGCTGACTAAGCGAAAAGGAAAACGGGCAGTCTGACGAGGGGCTGGGTAAACTCCGCTTGCCGACCCGGTGAAAACCGGGTCGGCTACCTTATCGTCTCTGGCGTCAGACTGCTCGCCCTTTACTTGATTGAGTTGATCTAACAGATTGAATTTGTGAAAGTTTTAGGCACAATTCAACTATTGTGATAATCTTCCGCGCGACATGTTGAAACAACGAACACTCAAAACCGCAATTCGTGCCACTGGCGTGGGCCTTCATTCCGGCGAGAAGGTGTATATGACCTTACGCCCGGCGGCCGCCAACTCCGGTATTACGTTTCACCGGGTCGATCTGGAAGAGCCGGTCGATATCAAGGCTGATCCGCGGCTCGTCGGCGAAACGATGCTCGGCACGACGCTGGTAAAAGACAATGTCAAAGTCGCCACGGTCGAACATTTGATGTCTGCACTGGCAGGGCTTGGAATTGACAATCTGCATGTCGATCTTTCGGCACCTGAGGTGCCCATCATGGACGGCAGTGCCGGTCCTTTTGTATTTCTGCTTCAGTCGGCGGGGATTGAAGAGCAGACCGCGCCCAAGAAATTTATTCGCATCAAGAAAAAGGTTCGCGTCGAAGACGGCGACAAGTGGGCGGAGTTACATCCGTTCAATGGCTTCAAGGTCAATTTCGAGGTGTTCTTCAATCATCCGGTTTTCAACAAGCTCAGCCAGCAAGCCACGATCGATTTTTCATCTACGTCGTTTCTGAAAGAAGTCAGTCGTGCCCGAACGTTTTGTTTCCTGCGCGATGTTGAGGCCTTGCGGGAGCGCAACCTGACCTTGGGCGGCAGTATGGACAACGCCATCGTGCTCGACGATTACCGAATTCTGAATGAAGACGGACTGCGCTACGCCAACGAATTCGTTATTCACAAAATACTCGATGCGATTGGTGATGCCTACCTGCTTGGCCACAGCCTGATTGGCGAATTGCGAGCTTACAAGTCGGGTCATGATCTGAACAACAAACTGTTCCGGGCGATGCTGGCCGATCAGTCGTCATGGGAAGAAGTGACGTTTGAGGATTCGAAAAAGGCGCCGATTTCCTACGCGACACCGTCTTACGCCTGAGTCACCGGCCTGCCTAAGGCCTCGAATCCTGGCTGACTCTCACGCGACAGCTTGATGCCTTGATGCCCGCATCCCGGGCCGCCTTCAGCAGGCGCTCGTTCTCGTAGCGCAGCCGCGATGCCCAGGCTGAGGAGGCGCAAATCACGACCATTTCGCCGTCTTCCCGGACGTTTGCCGCCACGATGGCGCCGCGGTCGGCCTCCGGCAAGGATTTGCACAGAATGTCCGTCAGCGCGCCCATTCGCTGTGCGCGGCCAATGAGCTCGCCTAAGTCCCCGCCAGCGCAGGGATTTAGGAGGTCTGTCAGCTTCTCAGAGGGCATGCAAATGTGACGCAGTTAGCGCTTTTGTCCGTTTTGGGGTGATGCCGGTCACCGTTCCCGGGCCCTTGCCTTGTAATGATTTC
>JAUHYO010000028.1 GCA_030426325.1 Gammaproteobacteria bacterium
ACTTTTCACCGCTGGCGAACGGCCACATGGCATCGATCATTTCGACGATTTCATTGCGACTGAAGCTGTGCTCGTGACCGACATTGAGTGCGAGCAGTTCTTCGATCGATTTTGCAATAGTCCAGCCTGCCTCGACCTGCTCAGGGACCACGAGGTATCGGTCTCGCGGACGCTCGTCAAAAAGTGCACGCTCTACGGCAAGCGCGACGGCAGTGGGCGGCGTACCTTCACCGGTGACGCCGGCATCAAGTCGCTTCCTGCAGCCGGCGATCATATCCTGCCGGCGCTCCTCGTAGACACCCCAGTCACCGTCATCAGCGTCATTCAGCAGTCGTTTGCAACGCGTCAAACCAATCTCCGAGGCAAAATTGCCCGGATTCACGGCGGACACTTTAACGCCAAGGTCCCGGGTTTCATTGGCGAGCGCATCGGTCATGGCTTCCAGCGCGTGTTTGCTTGCGGAGTACATGCCGTAGCCACCGCCTGAGAGAACACCGGAAATAGAACTGATGTTCACGATTCTGCCACGAGACTCAACAATCAGCGGAGCGAACGCCTTGGTGACGCGAAAGACGCCGAAGACGTTCACGTCGAACAGGAACTCGAAGTCGTCTTCATCGGCCTCAATCAAGGGCGCGACAACATTAACGCCTGCATTGTTCACAAGACCCCAAAGCCCGCGACCCTGTTTCTCGACCAGGGCAACAGCAGCATCGATTTGCTCTTGCCGGGTCACATCAATGCGCACCGCCATGATGTTCTTTATCTTATTGAGCTCCTCCATGTCGGCGTCTTTGCGCGCGCCAGCGTAAACAAAATAACCGGCCGCCGCGAGATGTTCAGCGGTCGCGCGACCTATACCACTTGTCGCACCGGTAATGAGAACCGCTTTCTGGTTGGTCTGATCACCTGCTGACGCGAAGGACAATGGCAGCAAAAGTATGAATAGCACGACAGTCGAGACGAATAGCTTCACAGCGCATCTCCTGCAAGGAGTTGATGACGACGCAATGCGGCAAAAGCGCAATTACGGTATGAGGGGCAAGCTAACAACTAATCCATGGCCTTGCCAGATAAACTTCGCTCAGACTATTCTGGCTGGTCATAATTTCCGATCGTGTTACTCGAAAAGGGCGCATCAATGAATCCAGAACTAATCTCACAGCTAAAGCTTGCTGTTGCCACCGCCATATTCGCCGCAACTGCACTAAGCCTCGCGGCCCCGGCTGAGGCCGGGGAAGATGGCGTCGACACCGGTAATGTCGTTCTCGAAAAAATGCGAATGGCTTCAGGCGATCGGGAGACCACCAGCAGTACGTTTGAAAAGCTGATCGGAACCTGGCATCAAAGCCCTGACAACTTCAGCGAAGCCGGTAAGGCTTGGATGGCCGAGAACAACATCACCGGCTTCTACGACTCCTTCAGCTGGGGCACGAACAAAGCGTGGATCGATTTCGGTGATTTTCGAATTGTGGATGGCAAGCCGGAGAAGACCGGTGTTGGCATGATCTCATGGCACACCGGCTTCCAGCACATGCGATTCAGGGAATCCGGCGCGAGAGGAGGGCTCGTCGAGGGCATGATCGAAGTCCGAGACGAGAACACCTTTGTTCGGCATTATGAGTTTTTCGCACCCGATGGCCGCGTCAGCTATCACAGTGATACCTGGTCGTTCGATCCTGAGAACACGAAGTGTTTTAGCTGGCAGTCGACGGCCTGGGAAGACGGTAAGCCGAAACACCATCCAGCCAAACGCTTTTGCAGGAAATAAATTAGGAGTCTTCAATGAGTGTGTCAGGCGCATGTTTCTGTGGGGCAGTGAGATACAATGTCGAGGGGGAGCTTCGTGATGCGCGCTCGTGTCACTGTTCGCGATGCCGCCGAGCGTTTAGTTCCCAGGCATCCGCCTATGCGGAAGTTGATGCCGAGAAATTCCAGTGGACTGCCGGCGAAGAGCTGCTGACAACCTACCCGACGGGGCAGGGTTTCGGCCTGCAGTTTTGCAGCAAGTGCGGTTCCACGCTTTGCGGCATCTACCAGGGACGCGTTCACGGCATTACGCTTGGATGCGCGGACGCCGACCCGGGTATTGAAATCGGACGTCATATTTATGTTGGTTCCAAGGCGGCATGGGAAGTTATTCCGGAAGGGGTGAAAACCTTCCAGGAGGATGCACCGTCGACGGCGGCTAAGTATCGGCTTTAGCCGGTGTTCTGAAGCGCTTGAGCGATGCCATTCACACTGGCAAGCAGCGCATCGAAAATGTCCTTGTCCTCGCGGTTCGATTCCCGCCAGCGCTTCAACAAGTCGACCTGCATCAGGCTCATCGGGTCGACGTAGGGATTGCGCAACATGATTGCGCGCTGCAAGGTAAGGTCGCCATCGAGTAGTGCATCATGGTCGGAGAACCCGAGCACGAGGTCGAGCGTAAGATTGTATTCGTCTGTGATTATCGGGAAAAATTCATCGTGAAGCTCGCCCGCAAGTCGGGAGTAAAGCTCCGCAATACCAATATCCGACTTGGCGAGAACCATTTCTGTGTCAGCGGTCAGTGATCGCAGGAAATACCACTCGCGAAACATCTCGCCAACGGCATCTTCACCAAATTTCTCGATTGCCTTGCTGAGACCGCTGCCAATGCCGTACCAACCCGGCAATACCAGTCTCGATTGTGTCCACGAAAACACCCAGGGAATGGCCCGCAGGTCCTGAATTCCGGTTTGATTGCGGCGCGACGAAGGTCGTGAACCGATTCGCATGCGCTCGATCAGGTCGATCGGTGTTGCCTCGCGAAAGTATTCGTAGAAGTTAGGCGTTTCGTAAACAAGCGTTCGATAGGCGCGGCGACTTTCATCGGCTATGACATCCATCATCTTGTGCCACTCGGGGTCATCACTGCCACGATGCCGCGGCATCGCGGTCGCCAGTGCCACGGAGCCCGTTACTTGTTCCAGCGTCCGCAATGCAATCCCGCGCAGGCCGTATTTTTCGTTAATGATTTCGCCCTGTTCGGTAACGCGAAGCCTGCCGTTGACCGTTCCCGGCGGCGCACCCAGAACAGCGACATGCGTCTTGCTGCCGCCACGGCTGACCGTGCCGCCGCGTCCATGGAACAAGGTCAGCTCGATCCCTCGCGCTTCGGCGGCCTTGGCAATAATTTCCTGCGCGCCTTGCAGGGCCCAGCGAGCCGATGCGAGTCCGCCGTCCTTGTTGCTGTCCGAATAGCCAATCATGATCATCTGCCGATTCTTTCGACGGCGCAGGTGATCGCGGTACAGGTTGGTCGCGAGCAGCGCATCCAGGATTGCCGGCCCATTCTGCAAGTCGTTAACGGTTTCCAGGAGCGGCGCGATATCCAGCGGCACGTGTCCGCGCCTGTTGTGAAGTTCACCCCACTGCGCCAGCAAAAGCACTGACAGAATGTCATCGGCCCCCTGCGTCATGCTGACGATGAAAGGTCCGATAGACCGCGAGCCATACTTGCGGCGACAAAAAGCAATTGCCTGGAAAACCGCAATGGTTTTTCTCGCCTGTGTGCTCAAGTTCAGCGCCGCGCTTTCCCGGGTCGAAATCGCATCGACCAGCCGCGCAGTCCGGTCTTCGACGGACCAGTTCTCCCAGTCCGGTTCTCCGAGGCATTCCGCGATGACGGCACGATGTACCTCCGCGTCCTGACGAACATCCAGCGTTACCAGGTGAAAGCCAAACGTATTGATGCGCCGCAACAGTCGTCGCACAGCGAACAGGCCGGCTTGCTCACCCTTGTTCTCGGCGAGGCTGTCGGCGATCAGGTTGATATCGTCGATCAGCTGTCCGACTTTCTCATAAGGAAAAACGTCGTCGTCGTAGGTTGTTTGCAGGCGTTGTTGAATCAGCCGCAGGAAAACTCGATACGGCATATCCCGGTGGCGGGCCGGAACCGCGTGATAGGCATTTGGGAAGATCGCGCGATATTTTTCTATCTTGTCGAGCATCGCCTGCCCGAACGTTGCGCGGTCCATCGACTGGCTGAGCTTTGCGCCGAGTGAAGCGCATTCGTTGTAGTAAAGATCAAGCACCAGCGAACGCTGGCGTGCGAGGGTTGCCCGAATCGTCTTTGCATTGACGAACGGGTTGCCGTCCATGTCGCCGCCCACCCAGGAACCGAAGCGCAAAACATTCGGCACCGTGACTTTCTTGCCGTCGTCGCCGTAAATGCGTTTTATCGCGCTTTCAATGTCTTCGTAAAACGGCGGAATCGCCCGATACAAGACATCGGTAACAAAGAAAAGCACGTGCTCGAGTTCATCGGCGACGGTCATTTGCTCCGATGGGTGCTCGTCGGTCTGCCAGCCAGTTGTCGCGAGCAGCCGGATATTCTGAAGCGCCGCGTCCTTCTCTTGCGGCGTCATCGTCGGATTGAGCATGTCGACCAGGTGTTTGACGATGTTCTGTTCCTTGCGCAGCATCGTACGCCGTGTCGGTTCCGTCGGGTGCGCCGTAAAAACAGGTTCGATTAAAAGAGACTTGAGCAGTTCGTTCAGGCCATCAGCATCGAGGCCCGAGGCTTTGAGCTTGATGAACGTGTCTTCCAGCCCGCCCGGCTGGTAGTGAACAACGTCGCGCAGGTAATCACGCCGTCGTCGAATGCGATGCACTTTTTCGGCCGTGTTCACCATCTGGAAATAGGTCGAGAAACTGCGGATGACCTGCAGCGCCTCTTTCGGATCCAGGCCACCGACAAGCTCGGATAATTCCTCGCCAGGCTTTTCGTTGCCTTCGCGGCGACGTATGGCCCGGAGGCGGGCGTTTTCCACAAACTCGTACAGCTCGTCGCCGCTTTGCTCGCGTATGAGATCGCCAAGCATGGCGCCAAGCATGCGAACATCATCGCGCAGCGCCTGGTCCTTGTCCTCAAACGTTATGTCCTGCCGCCTGAGTGACTTGTGATGACCGGTATCCATTTGGCTTAGTCGCGGAAGTTTTCGTATTGCAGCGGCAGGTCGACGTCGTATTCTTTGAGGAGCGCTATGACCGCCTGCAGGTCATCGCGCTTCTTGCCGCTAACGCGCAGCTTGTCGCCCTGGATAGCGGTTTGCACTTTCATCTTTGCGTTCTTGATGTGTTTCACCAGCTTCTTCGCCCGCTCGGCATCGATGCCACGGCGTAAAACGATTTTTTGCCGAGCCACGCTGGCCGACAGGTCCGGCGCCTGTTCCTCTAGGCACGAAAGGTTGATGCCGCGCTTGGCCAGTTTCTGGTTCAGAATCTCAATCATCTGTCTGAGCTGAAAGTCCGACTGCGTGGTGAGCGTAATCACATCGTCGTCTATTTCGAACTTCGAGTTCGTCCCCTTGAAGTCAAAACGCGTTGTGACCTCACGGTTGGCCTGGTCCACCGCATTTCTTGCTTCGTGGGAATCGAAATCGCTAACTACATCAAATGAAGGCATGGTTCGTCCTGCTTGTACTGCAATAACACTGCCACGAAAGGTACACCGGTGCAGGCAGGTGTACCAGACCTGTGGCGGTTGCGGCTGAAACTCCACAAGCCGCCGAGTTTGAGGCGCGGCGTGAAACCCGCGGTGACAGCAAGATTGAACAATGTTCCTGGTTCTCGAACCCTCGGTCGTCACTTCGCTCTGCCCGCTGCTTCCAGCGGAGCCTGCGAGCGACTTTTCACCACAGGTCTGTATGCGCGTACCGACTCACTCAGCCTGGGTGCCACTGCAGGTCGATCTTTGTGCATTTGTCGATAGCGGCGGTGTGATAGCCATGAGTGCATTGAAGAACAGGCTCGAGTCCTGTGTCGACGAGGGCGACAAACTTCACGATCAGACCGAATGGTGCGATTCCCTGGTCGAGTATGACAGCTGGCTTAACCGGCGCCTTGCCATCGCGCTTCGGGGATGGGGCGATATTGTCAATCGTCGCGGTGATGACCCAGGCTCACTGCAGACACTGCGGGACATGGAAGAACTGGCGGAGTGGGCGTGCCAGGTGTTGCACGAGCGATCACGTTATCTCGCTGCGAACAGCCGCTGGTGCCCGGCACTCGATGAAGCCGGTGCGCTTGTCATGCAAACCAGGCAGTCACGTCGTTGGGGGCGGCGCTGGCGGCGCGCGTTGCAGGAAGTGGCTGTACGGCATCGAAACCTGACAAGAATTTCGCCATGGGATGTGTTTCCACGCCATCAGCCGGCTGATCTGCGCTATGCAGATCTGTTGCCATTGACGCGATTTGCCGATTCGCTGTCATTCCAGCGCGACGTCAGTATTGAGCACTGGAATGTCAATGATTTCAGAGGGTTTCATGAGCGGCTGGCCGCTATTGTGCGTTGCAACGAAGGCGCGGGGCTCGTTGCGAAGCAGGTGTGATCTGGGATAACGTAGCCGATCCTCGGCGCGACAGGCGTTGGTCGAATGAGAAAGCGTATTGCAAGCAATCACTCCTGATGCCCACGGAATCGCAGTACTGGTATTAACGGCTGTCGCGTTATTCCTGTTTACGCGCGATAACATTCCGCTCGAGTCATCGTCGCTCGCAATCCTCATTATCCTGGTTGCAGGCTTTCAGCTGGTTCCGTACGAAAAGGCGGGCGAGGTGGTTCTCGCACCCATCGACTTCTTCGCCGGATTCGGCAACGAAGCCCTGGTCGCAATTTGCGCGTTGATGATGGTCGGCAAGGCGCTCGAAACAACCGGTGCATTGCAACCTCTCGCGACTGTCGTGAGTCGCGCATGGTCATCGAGGCCCGTGCTCGCCCTGCTGGTGACCCTTGTTGCCGGCGCGATACTCAGCGCATTCATGAACAACACACCCATTGTGGTGTTGTTGATGCCAATTCTCGTCGGTGCGTCATTGCGGGCAAAATTCCCGGTTTCCGGCGTCATGTTGCCGATGGGGCTTGCGACGATTGTCGGCGGCATGTCGACGACGATCGGTACATCAACCAACCTGTTGGTCGTCGGTATTGCACGCGACATGGGGCAGTACGAGTTCAGTCTTTTTGAATGGGTCTTGCCTGTCGCAATCGTTGGCGGCTTCGGACTGTTATTCCTGTGGCTGGTTGCGCCGAGACTGCTGCCGGATCGCACGCCGCCAATGGCCGACACGTCGCCGCGCATCTTCAGTGCGCAGTTGCATGTCAAGGAAGGCGGTTTCGCCGACGGTGCAACCTTGTCGGAGATCCTGGCCAAGGCTGAGGGCAACCTGCGCATCGACAAGATTCAGCGCACAGAGACACTGTTTCTCGCCAAGTTGCCGTCCGTCATCGTTCAGCCCGGCGATCGCTTGTTCGTCAAGGACTCGCCAGAGAACCTGAAACATTATGAGCAGTTGCTCGGCGCGACCTTGTACAACATCGCGGACAACGAGCACCCGATTGATGACGAGACGCCGCTAAAGGCCGAAGGCCAGCACCTGGCAGAAGTGGTTGTTACACGCGGTTCGCCGCTGCATTTGCGCAGCCTCGCGGCAGCGCGTTTCACCAATAGCTATGGTCTGTTGCCGCTGGCCCTGCACCGTGCACGCGCGCCGAGCTCGCAGGTAACCGGTGACCTGAATCTTATTCGGCTTCGGGCCGGTGACGTGCTGCTGGTTCAGGGTACCAGTGACGCGATTGCCAGCCTGAAAGAGAACGGCGCGATGCTGGTTCTCGACGGCGCGACAACGCTCCCGCAAACCCATCATGCGAAGCGTGCGCTATTCATCATGGGCGGCGTGGTCGGACTGGCTGCCTTCGGCGTCATGCCGATTGCTGTCAGCGCACTGCTGGGTCTTGGACTGATGATCGCAACAGGCGCACTTGCCTGGCGTGATGCGGCGGGCGCCCTGTCGATCCCTGTGGTCATGATCATCGTAGCGGCACTCGCGCTCGGCAAGGCGTTGATGGGTACCGGCATGGCAGACTACCTCGCCGTCAGCTTCGTCAACATTGCCTCGGGATTGCCGGCACCCATGATCCTGAGTGCCTTCTTGCTGCTGATGACCATCATGACAAATATTGTCTCTAACAATGCGGCGGCAGCGATCGGCACTCCCATCGCGATCAGTATTGCCACACAACTCGGCGTCAGTCCTGAACCGTTTATTCTCGCAGTCCTGTTCGGAGCCAACATGAGTTTTGCAACGCCGTACGGTTACCAGACCAACCTGCTCGTTATGACGGCAGGTGGCTACAAATTCTCTGACTTCCTGCGTGTCGGAATTCCGTTAACGATCATCATGTGGATCGGTTTCTCGATCGTTTTGCCGATGCTGTATCAGTTGTAACTTTTCCGCGCTTGACGATACGGAATGTGGCGGTAATACTCGGGACCATGAACGCTCAAATCATCCTGAACTGGTGGTGGCAGCCCATAAAAGAGGGGGCCGCCGGCTGACTTTTAGCTGAGCAACGCGAAATTCGAAGCCCGTCTCTGCCGCAATCAGGGACGGGTTTTTTTATGCCCAAAAGCAGGAGTGGCACTAAGCCGCAATACAAGCAATGCAGGCACCCTTTGATATAGCTGCCGACCTTGACACTCCGGTGTCCGCGTACCTGAAGCTCAAGGCACTCAAGCCGCGCTTCCTGCTCGAGAGCGTGGAAGGTGGTGAGCGCCTCGCTCGCTACTCGTTCCTGGGATTTGGTGATGCCGTGGAAGTTCGCATGGACGCATCGTCCCTGACGATTGACGGCAAGCAGGAGCAAAGACCCGAAAGTCAGCAGGAGTACCTCGCCGCGTTGCGGCGGGTGCTTGAAATCGCACCCCGACCACAGCCGGACAAAGACCTGCCGTTTGCCGGTGGCCTGGTCGGCGTGTCGGGCTACGATGTTGTGCGTCTCTTCGAGCGCCTGCCCGTCGATACCGAAAAACAGACGAATATTCCGGATGCCGCATTTGTTGCGCCGGCATCGCTGCTGGTCTTCGATCACCTCACTCGACGGGTTGCCATCCTGCATGACGGCCCGGAGTCGGAACGGCAGGCATTGCGTTCGAAAGTGATTGAGTTACTCCGGGGGCCGGTTCCGCCGCCAACAAACTCGGTCTCGATCGGGAAGGCCGAGGCCAGTCTGAGTGAGCAGGAATTCTCGGAACGGGTCGAGGCCTGCAAGGAATACATTGCGGCGGGCGATATTTACCAGATCGTGTTGTCGGTTTTGTTTCGCGGCAAGACCAACGTGCCACCATTTGAAGTGTACCGGGCATTGCGATTGCTAAACCCTTCGCCTTACATGTTCTATTTCGATTTCGGTGACCTCAAGGTTGTCGGCTCATCGCCGGAAGCGCTGGTTAAGCTCCACGGCAACACCGCGTCCTTGCGACCCATCGCCGGAACGCTCCCTCGCGGCGCCAACAGCGAAGAAGACCTGGTCAATGAAAAAGCCCTGCTGGCGGACCCGAAAGAAGCTGCAGAGCATGTAATGCTGGTGGATCTTGCACGCAATGACCTGGGCCGGGTTGCCTGCCCGGGCAGTGTTAAGGTCGAACCCTATCGGGCAATCGAGCGCTACAGTCATGTCATGCATATTGTCAGTGGCGTGCAGGGAACGCTCGCTGATAATTTCGATCAGTTCGATTTGTTTGCCGCCAGCTTCCCCGCCGGCACGCTGGTTGGCGCACCGAAAGTGCGCGCGATGCAGATTATCGAAGAGATGGAGACCGTCGGGCGCGGATTGTATGCGGGTACCGCAGGCTATTTTGGGCTGAGCGGCGACATGGATCAGGCGATTACCATCCGGACACTGGTTTTTTCAGGCGATGAGTACAGTTTCCAGGCGGGCGCCGGTATCGTTGCCGACTCCGTACCCGCCAGGGAATACCAGGAAGTACTGGCAAAAAGCGCGATTCTTAGGCGCGCCCTCGAGATGGCTGAGGAGGGTTTGTGATGGCCTCGAAAACCTTTGCTCATGTGCGCATGTTGCTGATCGACAACTACGATTCGTTTACCTACAACCTGGTACAGGCGTTTGCTGCGCACGGTGCCGAGGTCATGGTGTATCGCAACGACATGATCAGTGTTGACGAAGGCCTGGCAGTTGATCCGACACATCTCGTCGTTTCGCCAGGCCCGGGACGGCCTGAAGATGCCGGCGTATCCATTGCGATGATCGAAGCATTTGCCGGTCGCGTACCGGTACTCGGTGTTTGCCTCGGTCACCAAAGCATCGTGCAGCAGCAGGGTGGCAATATCGTGCGTGCCGAGCGACTGATGCACGGCAAGACATCGCTTATCGAGCACGACGGAAAGTCTTTGTTCAAGGGCATATCGCAGCCATTCGAAGTGGGCCGTTACCATTCGCTGTGCGCGGAGACCGCATCCCTGCCAAACACGCTCGAGGTCACGGCGAAAGCCGAAGGCGGCGTCATCATGGGCGTGCGCCACAAAACACTGCCGATCGAAGGTGTGCAGTTTCACCCGGAGAGCGTTCTGACACCCGAAGGGGATACGCTGATGACAAACTTCATGCGCATGGAGTGCCCATGAGCAAGGAATACAGCCTGCTGCTCGACAACCTTCTCAACGGCGAGGCGCTTGGCGAGCAACAGGCCTATGACCTGATGATGAAACTTGCTGAAGGTGAGTTGCAGCCGGCGCTGGCGGGCGCGTTGCTGGCGAGCATGCGAGCGAAAGGCGAGACGGCCGATGAGATTCGTGGTTTCGCGACGGCCATGCGCGAGCTGGCCGTTCACCCGGAGATTCCGGACGGCGCACCGACTGTGGATACTGTCGGTACCGGCGGCGACGGATCCGGAAGCCTCAATCTATCGACCGGAACCGGGCTGCTCGCCGCAGCCTGTGGTTCGCGGGTGGTCAAGCACGGCAATCGCTCGGTTTCGAGCCGTTCGGGCAGCGCCGACATGCTGGAATGCCTGGGCGTACCGCTGCCCCTGCACGAAAAGGAGGCGGTCGACTGCCTTACCGCAACGAACTTCACGTTTCTGTTCGCACCGGCCTATCACCCGGCAATGAAAGCCGTCGTGCCGATTCGGGCGGCGTTGTCGGTTCGTACCGTCTTTAATGTTCTTGGTCCGCTCACAAACCCGGCGGCGCCGCCCTTCCAGTTAATCGGCGCATACAGTAAAGAGGCGGCTCGCCTGATGGCTGACACGCTCTCAGGTATGCCGCTTGAGCGCGCGTTCGTCGTGCACGGCGAACCCGGTTGGGACGAGGCTACGCCAGCGGGAGCATTCTGGCTCTACGACGTTCGGCCCGGGAGTGTCACCGAGAGCCGTCGGAGCCCGGAGGATTACGGGTTGAAGCGCTGCCAGCCGGAGGACCTTCAAGGCGGTGATGCAGAGCACAATGCCAGGGAATTGAAACGCGTGTTTGACGGTGATGATAAGGGTGCGCACCGGGACGCGCTTTTGATGGGCACATCGCTGGTACTCGAAGTTCAGGGCCTAGTGAAGACGGCAAAGGACGGGGTCGCCGAAGCGGCTGCAGCGATCTACGACGGGCGTGCGGAAGAATTCCTTGTGCGAGTTGAACAACACTTCGGCGGCTGATGGGCGATTTCCTCGACAAAATGGCGACCAGCAGCCGGGAGCGGGCACAGGCCCTGGATAACACCCGGTTTCGCTCCTCCGATTTTGACAAGCCCGTTGTTCCGCTGGTGCTCGGGGACTTCGATGTCATCGCGGAAATCAAGGAGCGCTCGCCCGCCGAAGGTCTGTTGCACAATGCCGAACACATCGATCCCGAAACCGCGCGCCGCAGCCGGGCAACGGCGTACGCGGCTGGTGGCGCTGCAGCAATATCGGTGTTGACGGAACCGAGTCGTTTCGACGGAGATCTGCAGCATCTTGAGCAGGTTATAGACGCGGTGCCGGACGTGCCGGTCATGCGCAAGGATTTCCTGGTAGCACCTGCGCAGATTCTGGAGGCGCGCAAGGCCGGGGCGAGCGGCGTGCTACTGATTGCTGCGATGTTGAATGATGCGGACCTGAAAGCGATGCTGCAGGCTGCATGGGACTTTGACATGTTTGTCCTGCTTGAGTCGTTCGACGAAGATGACCTGCATCGTTCATCTGCTTTGCTCGATAGTGCGGCCAGCCAGGATCGCGCAGCCAGGAATCAATTGTTGATCGGAATCAATACGCGAAATCTCAGGACGCTTGAAGTCGATCCCAATCGATTGCGTAAACTGGCATCGATGCTACCGATGGCAAAGTGCGTTGCCGAGAGCGGGCTGCACTCGGCCGTTGATGCGGAACGGGCAGCGGATCTTGGCTACCAGCTCGCGCTGGTCGGTACGGCGCTGATGAGAAGCGATAACCCGGCAGCACTGATCGCGGCCATGCGTGAGGCGAATGCAGCGAAATGAATTTACAGGTAAAAATTTGTGGGCTGAGTACAGTCGAAGAGGTGTCGGCAGCCGTCGATGCCGGTGCAGATGCCGTCGGTTTCGTGTTTGCAGATTCGATCCGAAGAGTAAAGCCGAAGACGGCCGCGGCAATCAGCGCGATGGTTCCCGGCAGCGTCAAACGGGTGGCCGTGATGCTGCACCCGTCCAATGACGAATGGCAAAGGGTGCTGCGAGATTTCCAGCCCGATGTATTGCAAACCGATGCGGAAGATTTCGACTCGCTGGACATACCTATGGTTGTGGAACGGTGGCCGGTGTATCGCGAAGGCGGTGAGCCGCCCGCGACAGATAGCACCTATGTCTACGAGGGTCCCAGGAGTGGCAAGGGCCAGGCCGTCGACTGGTCGGTGGCAGCCAAGCTGGCGCTTGGTGGACAAATGATGCTCGCTGGTGGTTTACGTGCAGAAAATGTCGCGACGGCGGTTCGCAAGGTACGGCCCTATGGCGTGGATGTTTCGAGCGCTGTCGAATCGGAGCCCGGCCGAAAAGATATTGACCTGATCAGGAAATTTATTAGTGCAGTTCGCGCTGCGGAGAGTTCGTTATGAGCAGTTTGTTTACTGCCGAAGAAGCCAGCCGGCTGCTGCAAGCAGCGATCGACGGTGAAATGCCCGATGATCGCGGTCGCTTTGGTCCGTTCGGCGGCCGTTATGTTCCGGAAACGCTGGTGCCGGCATTCGAGCGCCTTGAAGCGGGTGTGCGCGAGCACTTGCATGACGCCGCCTTCCAAAAAGAGTTCCAGCGCGAGCTGCGCGAGTGGGTGGGCCGTCCGACGGCGCTGACATTTGCGGCGCAGCTCAGCAAAGCCTGGGGCGCTGAAGTCTGGATCAAGCGGGAAGACCTTGCGCATACCGGAGCGCATAAGATCAACAATGCAATCGGCCAGGCCTTGCTTGCAAAGCGCCTGGGAGCGAAACGCGTTATCGCGGAGACCGGGGCAGGTCAGCATGGCGTCGCATCGGCGGCTGCCTGCGCGCGTGTCGGCCTTCCGTGCAGTGTTTACATGGGAGCCGTCGACATGGAACGCCAGGCGCCCAACGTCGACCGGATGCAAAGACTTGGTGCCGAAGTGGTTGCCGTCGAGTCGGGCGAC
The DNA here is from genome assembly GCA_030426325.1 of Gammaproteobacteria bacterium. Taxonomy (GTDB): domain Bacteria; phylum Pseudomonadota; class Gammaproteobacteria; order Steroidobacterales; family Woeseiaceae; genus UBA1847. The sequence goes on from JAUHYO010000028.1 coordinate 13,425, forward strand.
AAGACTTTGCGTGCGGCTATAGACGAAGCCTTGCGCGCCTGGGTGACCGATCCTGATGGAATCTATTACCTGCTGGGTTCAGCCGTCGGGGCGCACCCATACCCGTACCTCGTTCGTGAATTGCAGGCTGTCATTGGCAAAGAAGCGCGGCAGCAGATGCTGGATCAGGCGGGTGCATTGCCGGACGTCGCGTTTGCCTGTGTCGGTGGCGGCTCCAACGCGATCGGGCTGTTCTATCCTTTGCTCGGCGATGATATTGAACTGATCGGTGTCGAGGCCGGCGGCACGGGCGATGGCCTCGGCCAAAATGCCGCGACGCTGGCGACCGGAACACCCGGCGTGTTGCAGGGCTCTTACACAATCATTCTGCAGGACGATGACGGGCAGGTGCAGGAAACGCACTCCATTTCAGCCGGTCTCGATTATTCAGGTGTCGGTCCGGAGCACGCCCTGCTGCAGGCCGTCGGGCGAGTGCAGTACATCTCGGCCAGGGACGACGAAGCACTAGAGGCGCTCGAAGAGCTCTGTGCCACCGAGGGCATTCTGACGGCCCTTGAAACATCACATGCGTATGCGGCCGCTCGTGACTACGCAAAACGCAATCCCGGCAAACGAATTCTAATCGGCAATTCCGGGCGTGGTGACAAAGACATGCCGACACTCACCCAGTATCCACCGAGGACCCGCCGTCATGACAGCACATGAAAAACTGAGTGCGGCGATCCGCGCGGCCAATGAAGCAGGGCGCACCGCACTGGTGCCTTTTATTACGGCAGGGTATCCCGAACCGAAGGACTTTGTTGCAACGCTGAAAGACGTTGCGTCGGTGGGGGATGTTGTCGAACTCGGTATTCCATTCTCGGACCCGATGGCCGACGGCATGACGATCCAGCGGTCGAGTTTCGAGGCGCTGCGAAAAGGTGTCAGCCTGAAGTGGATATTCGACCAGCTTGATTCACTCGGCGGAGAGATCGATACGCCACTGGTCATGATGTCGTACCTCAACCCGCTGCTTGCATTCGGTTACGACAAGCTCGCGAAGCGTGCGCTGTCTGCCGGTGTTTGCGGCTTTATCGTGCCGGACCTGCCGTTTGAGGAAAGCCATGAATTGCGAACGGCGCTGGAAGCCAAAGGCATTGGCCTGATCCAGCTCGTGACGCCTGCAACACCGGACTCCCGGCTGAAGACGCTATGCGATGCATCGCGCGGCTTCGTTTACGCGGTGACGATTACCGGAATAACGGGCGGCGAATCCGGGCTTCCATCGGACCTGGCCGCCTATCTCGACAAGGTTGTGTCAATTGCGAACATTCCCGTATGCGCGGGTTTCGGCATTCGTGAAGCCGGAGATGTCGCGGCGGTCGGCAAGCATGCCGCGGGGGCGATCGTCGGATCGGCGCTGGTTGAGGTTCTTGAAAAAGGCGGCGATGCGAAGCAGTTTCTTGCGGCACTGCGCCCCTAGATGATCAGGGCATTCCTCTTGCCAGTAAGGAAGTACCGGCTATTTCGGAACGCAATATGGCCGACACCTTTTCTGCCTGTATCGGCCGGCTGATTAAAAAGCCCTGCGCGAGGTTGCAGTTGCAGCTTTTCAAAAACTCGAGCTGACGAACCGTCTCGACACCTTCAGCCGTTACCTCGATATCGAGGCCTTGTGCCATGGCGATCGCTGCGCGCACGATGCGCTGGTGGCTGTTATTGTCTTCGACGTCGGCGATCAATGCCATGTCCAGCACGAAGCTGTCGACAAAACCGCTGTCAATTGACTCGAACGACACGTCACGAGTACCGAAGTGATCGAGTGACAGGCGGACACCGAGCTTTCGCAACTGCCGAAGAATTTCCTTCTCGGAGTTTCTCTTTTGCACCATATCGCCGTCGCATATTTCGAGTTCGATACAGCCTGGATCGAGCCCCGTGTCGGAGAGCGCTTTTGCAATGACATCGACCAGTCGTTTGTGCACCAGTTGCTGCGGCGACAGGTTGATTGCAATCGACAGGTCAGGCAGTTCGAATCGATGTTGCCACGCGGCGAGCTGGCGGCAGGCGGTTGTAATAACCCACTCCCCGGCCGAATGAATGAGCCCGCTACTTTCGAGGATTGGCAGGAAACGCGCAGGTGGCAACAGGCCGAAGCGTGGGTGCTGCCAGCGCAGTAGCGCTTCGAGACCAATCAGCCGGTTGCTTGTCAGGTCAATACGAGGCTGGTAGTGCAAAACGAATTCATTGCGCACCAGCGCATGCCGCAGCCCGGCCTCGAGTTCTTCGCGTTGCGCGAGCTTCGCGTTCAGCGACGTTGAGTAGTACTGGAACCGGCCGCCACCACGCTTCTTGGCTTCGAACATCGCGATGTCCGCCGCTTTAATCAGTCGCTCGGCATTGTCACCGGCCTCGGGATACATCGAAATGCCGATGCTCGGGGTCGCGTAAACTTCGCTGTTGCCAATCGCGTACTTCTCCGAGAGAACCAGCAGGAGTTTCTGCGCTGCCGCCGCAGCGTTGCCCGCAGGTCCGAAGTCTTCAAGGCAAACGACAAACTCGTCACCGCCCCAGCGACCGCAAAAATCCCCAACCCGGACATTGCTCTTCAGGCGATCGGCCACCTGTCGCAACAAGGCATCACCGATGTCATGCCCGAGCGTGTCGTTGACGGATTTAAAGCGATCAAGGTCAATAAACAATACAGCCAGCGGTGAGGACTTTCTTTGACTGCGACCGATTGCACGTGTCAATTGCTCAGCAAACAGGCTTCGGTTTGCGAGGTCGGTGAGCTCATCAAACTGCGCGCGTTTTTCAAGTTCCGAAGTGCGACGCGCGCTCTCGGTGATGTCCCTGAAGGTAACAACGCCGCCTATCAGTTCCCGGTTGCCGTCATACAGTCCCTGGCCATTGAGGCTGAGCACGATGTCCGGCTGCTCCGGCGTACGGTAGATCGCAACCTGGTTGGCAAATTTTTCGCCTGCCCGCGCACGCATCAAGGGCAGATCAGCAGAATTGCGGTAGCTGTGGCCAAACTCGTCGACGCAGCAGAACGTTTGCTCCCAGGTCGGGTCAGGTTGCATGCGAGGGTTGATGCCAAGCAGTGTTCGAGCGGCCGGGTTTATGTCAAGCACGTGGCCGGCATGGTCGACGACGATCACCCCGTCATTGATATTGCGCAGGATCGACAGCACGGTTGTATCGGTATTGGACAGTCTCGATTGCAGGCGACCGCGTTTTACGGCGTGATCGAAGATCGTTTCCTGGGCTTCAACCGTAACGTCGTCAATACAGACATAGGCTTGCGCGCCGGCGCGAACGGCGGCAATGCCCCGATGCTCCCGGTCTTTCTTTGCCAGCGCAACAACCGGGTAGGGAGCCAGCTCGTTAATCAGCTCCGAGAGCGTTTGCCCGGTCTGGGCGATAACCGGGCCCACTTCCAGCAGCACCAGGTCCACGATATACGAGGCATCATCGGGCAGCTTGAAATCGGAAGAGCGGGTCAGGTAAGTGCAGCACGGAAGGGTCTGAAGCTCAGCCAGGTATTCCGATGCAAATTCGCCACTGCCCAGGTAAAGAATCGAATGACCCGACATCAGTAATCCAGAGCAAGAAGAGCATGAGTGAATGTCATGGAGGGGAATCATATGTACACACAGGCGCTTACGCCACTTTTTGCGCTGCCTGACGGCCGGGATTCAAACCATAAACACCGGCCCGACATCCAATTATCACTAGATACGGAGAATTGACCCTTGGCGGCTCTTTTGACGGCGGAGACCAGCGACTATAGTCAGGCGATGGCAACCGTCAGTACCGATGCACAGGCCGAAGAGGCAATGCTGATCGAGCAGGCACAACGCTCGAGCCGGCGTGCTTTCGAGGCACTGTATCGGATGCATATCGACAAGGTCTACGGCGTTTGCCTGCGAATGACAGGCAATGTTAGTGAGGCAGAGGA
>JAUHYO010000356.1 GCA_030426325.1 Gammaproteobacteria bacterium
GTGGTACACAATGATCGTGGCAATTTCCGCATCGCTGTGATGAATCTTGAAACAAAGGACTTGTTGATACTGTCGAACGGGCAGCAAGACGAGTCGCCAAGTTTTGCACCCAACAGCGATATTTTGATTTACGCTACGCGCCAACAAGGTGATGGCGTACTCGAGACCGTGTCGGCCGACGGTTTGATCCGGCAGAAAATGGCGTCAGGGCAGGGCGATGTACGTGAGCCGGTATGGTCACCGTTCCCACGATTCTGACAAACTAACTAACATTAAATATCAATGATTAGTCATTGATTTGAATATGTAAATTGCTTACAGGCACAAGGATTTTACTATGTCTTACCTAAAGATTTTCTCAGTATTGCTGTTGAGCGCGCTTCTGGCCGCTTGCCCCAAGCCGGTCGTTCCCGACCCCGAACCGACTGACGTCACCTACGGTGCCGACAACAGCGGCGCTGGCACCAGCGGCGCAAGTGGTAGCGGATTGGGCGACGGCGAGTTCTTTGGCGAGGCTGAAGAGACGCTGGGCACAGTCATCTATTTCGATTTCGACTCCTCCGAAGTTCGCGCCCAGGACCAGGATATCGTGGCTGCACATGCGATTCGCCTGAACGAAGATTCGTTTGCAAGCGTGCGGCTGGAAGGACATGCCGACGAGCGCGGTTCACGCGAATACAATATCGGTCTCGGTGAGCGACGCGCACAGGCGGTTCGCCAGTTGCTGATGATCCAGGGCGTCAATGCGTCGCAGATCCAGACCGTCAGCTTCGGCGAAGAACGTCCCGACGCAATGGGCAGTACGGAAAGCGACTATGCACGGAACCGCCGTGTTGAGATCAAGTACCCCAGGTAGGCTGATGACCTTGAAGCACAAACCCTTATTGCTGTTGGTGCCGGCGCTGTGGTTCAGCGGCTGCCAGCTTTTGCAGACCCAGCCGGCTGAAGACCCGGTGCTGGTAAAGCTTGCTGAGCTTGAGCGACGGCTCCAAAGCATTGAGCGCGTCATGCAGAACCAGAGTCTTGTCAACCTGACTCAGCAGGTCAGTGCGGCCGAGCGACGTGGCGATGTGCTGCAGGGTCGTGTCGAGGAACTCGAGCACAATGCTGCGAGCACCAGTGATCGGCAGCGGCAGCTGTATATCGATCTTGATACCCGGATACAGGAGCTTGAAGCATCGCTCAAGGAACGCAATTCAGTAAACGTCATGGACGGCGGCAGTTTGCCGCCGGGCCAGCTTCCGGTTCCCGGTGGTTCGGATCGCGATAATTACCAGGCAGCGCTCGAATTGCTCAAGGAGCAACGCTACGAACCTGCGGCGGCGGCATTCACCCAGTTCCTGGTGACGTTCCCGAACAGTGAGCTGGCGGATAACGCACAATACTGGCTCGCTGAGTCGCATTATGTGACACAGAAGTTCGAACGGGCATTGAAAGAGTTTGAGCTCGTAATCAGCAAGTATCCAACGTCACGAAAAATTCCGGACGCGCTGTTGAAGATCGGCTACTGCAATTACGAGCTGAAACGCTGGGACGCCGCCCGGGGGTCGCTGCGCCGTGTGAATACGGACTATCCCGAAACAACGGCGGGCCGGCTTGCTGGTCAGCGCCTGCAACGGATGAACGAAGAGGGCGTATAACTCGGGACTGCAGGGCCTCGGCACCGGGCGCTTGTTATTTGCGGTCCATCCGGTATCATGCGGCCGGCATTCCGGCGGCGATTCCGTTGCCCACAACCCTGATGGGGCGTTAGCTCAGAGGTAGAGCATTCGGCTTTTAACCGACTGGTCGTAGGTTCGATCCCTACACGCCCCACCATTTTTCTACGGCGTATTCCGGATATCCGGGTGCGACTCGACGAACATCATCCAGCTCTTTTCCAGCTCGCTCCGCGGTGCTTTTTCGCCTCTTGCGACACTGATAAACCGCTCCTGTTCACGATCGAGTGCGGTGAGTTCTCCTGCAGCCAGCGCCATCATGTACTTGCCGTAGTTTGCGATAGTGTATGCCGCCAGCGGATCAACGATGGCTGCATCGTGGACGTCGTAGCCACCTCGCAGGATTACCTCCAGATGCGATGGCGGGAAAAAATTCTGGACGGATTCCATCAGCCCGTCAATATGCCGAAAGACGCTCGGGTTTTTCAGAATGTCTGTATGTGTGTTGTCGAAACCAAACTGCCCGCTGGACTGACTTTGTGCTGGCGCGTGCAGCTGACTTGAGAGCGCGACGACGCCATCGCTGTTTTCGCCAAGTTTAATCGTCCCCGGATTCTGGAATGCGTAGATCAATTGGTGTTCGACAAATTCCGGGAGTGGTTTTCGATAGAGTTCGCGAATAAAGGCATTGTCAGGATTCAAGTCTCGCCACGATGGCAGGACGATCAGGCCATGTTTTTCACCTGCTTCGGCCGCCGCATGGCCGCCAAACGGCGTCGCCAGAGAGGCGAACAGCCGCAACTGGTTCTCCTGCGACTTACCCTCGTATCGATTGATGGCTTCCCTGACGATGAGACCGCCCATGCTGTGGGCAATGACGATGATCGGCATGCCGTTGGACTGGTAGACCTTTCCGGACAAGAAAATTTGATAGAACAGTTCTGCCAATTGGTCCAGGTCGCCACCCGACGGGTAGTGGAAAAACCAGGGCTTGTACCGTGTCTGGTCGAGCTCTTTGACGAAGGTCTCGAATTCGCGGGCGCTGCCGCCAATGCCATGGACGAAGACAACAGGGATTTTGTAGCTCAGGTCTTCGTCGAGGGCATAGAACATGGTCGGTGCCTGTTCGAGGAACGAGGCCGGGTCATACATGCCAAGGGTCGAGAAACTGGTGTCGAAGATCGGCTCGTCGAGGTCGCGGATCGTCCCGGCTGGGTAAAAAAGCGATTCAGATCGTACGCTTGAGTCGGGCACTGTAATCGAGAGATTCCAGCCGACCGCAGCCGGATTACCAAGGTCCAGATCGACCTGGCCGATCACCCGGTTCGGAACAAGACGATCATTGAGTTCGATCGAGCGTTTCGCCACGACTTCGTTCTGGCCGAACGTGCCGTCGCGATCGGTATCGGCGAACACCAGAATATCGAACGCGCCGTCAGGCAGGTTCAGGCCATAGTGCGATCCGTTGACCGCGAAATGCATCGTGTCGACTCGTTCATGCCGTTGGTACCGGTCTGAAAACGCGACCACGGCTTTTGGAAGATCCGCGTAACGTCCTGAAGCATCATTGGCCTGCCCGTGAACAAAATACG
>JAUHYO010000029.1 GCA_030426325.1 Gammaproteobacteria bacterium
TCCTGGCTAATCCGCTTTCCCACGACAGCTAGCTGACTCGTCATTAATGTTTCGCCATTCGCGACAATCGGGAAATCCAGTTCCCGAATATAAGTGACAAGGTAAGTTGAACCATTCCAGGAAGCAGATGCTGATAGTTCGCGACAGGGAATACGCTGATCATCAATCGTAAACTCTGTACCAATTCGATCGTGCCCCGGCCGGACAAACACTCCAACTATTGCGCCCCCGTAAAAAGCGGAACGTTCTTCGTCGCGGCAGGCGACCACGAGAAATTGTTGGCCATCCGAGGCAGCCGACGGTTCACCGGGATCATAGAGACGCTCGATCTCAAACGCCCTGGTTCCGATCGAAAATTCCCCGACAGCATGACGAACAATGCGCAGATTCCGTTCAAAAATGCTTTGCTTGCCGACATACGTAATAGAGACACTGTAGTCCCCAACATCGAAATTTGTTTCCAAAATTCCTATGGGCTCGGAATTTCCTCCGATCTCGCCGCTTAGTAAAATTTCTTCAGCACTAAGGTCCCCTAACTGAATGGCCTGTCGCTCGAGTTCCTGAACATTTGTGTAGGCCGGGTTTCTCTGTCTCATACCCCTCGGCACTATGATTACTTCGTAGTACTCAATGCTCTGAATATGATCACCGAATCGAATGACGGCGTTTGGGTCAGCTCCTCCGTCAAACAGTACAGACCATTCTTCGGGATAAAGAATCGTGAAGTCGAAGTCTTCAACGTAGACGCGACGCCACTGAATATTCTGAGGGTCATATGGGTCGGCCGGTGGCGTGAAAGGTCCTGAACCGGGCCCGGCCGAATCAACAGCGCTTGAGCCACCACCTCCGCAGCTCGCGATCAGCGCACACAAAATAAGCGCTGCGCCAAACTTCAGGGTCACTTTTGCATTCTTCCCAATTGACATAATCTGGCGTCCCGAGCGCGCTGACGGGCGCAATGCCTTCGTCTAATCAACGGCAACCAAGTCACGTACGTGGTTAGCAGTTGACAATCACACCACATTTGGGAATCCAATTCAGCTTTCGAGACCGCGGTTATCGAGTTTTGCCATACGCCTGCGGCCTGCCAGGCCAGTGACCAAATTGCATTTCAAACTCAATACCCACGCCAAAAGCAGGCTCTCGCTTTTCAGACGGCAATTCGCGCGGCCAGCTCAGGTACGTCAGGTACTCGATAAAAAACCACTCACGAAAAGTTTGCCGCCGGTATCGCAGTTCAGCGCCATAGTCTCGTACCGGCACCTCGTAATCCGTTTCACCTGTACTGTAGATCGCATAAGACACGGCACTCTTGTCCGACAGGTTCTGATAAGCAATCAGTTTGCTGGTCCACGCCACGCCTTCGACGTGCTCTTCGACCACGGCGACTGACCATGAGCGTAGCAGCCAGGTTTTATTGATCGCATGATCGAGCGTATTCGTTATGGACATACCGGCGCCGCGCTGGCTTTGTACGAACAAGCGCGGCTTGATGCGCCACAACCAGTCGTCGCTGAAAGACCTGTTCCAGCGATAGGTTGCCCGGAGATAGGGTTCCAACGGCGTGGTCAGCCTGACGCCGGCGCCGAAGGACCATCCGCGCTTCAGTTTGGCGTCGCGGGTGTAACCGATACCAAGCAGCCAGTCCGCATCGTCAATATCGTTAAAACGGTGCGGAAGCGCATCAAAATTATCATCGCCGGAGCCGTCGACCAGTTCGTCCGCCTCGCCCCGACCGAATACAAGGCTGGTGCGCTCATTGATCGCCGGTAGCGCAACGCGCGCTTTGATGCGCACTCGTTCCTTAACGTCATAGTACTCATCCCACCGGGCGCCGACAGACAGTCGGCCACGCGAGACTGTCGCCTCTTCCTCCACATCCGCTGAACCGAAGAAACTATCGACCTTCTGCGCTGCACCTGACGTGACCCCATACAGTGCTTGCTGCGCGCGATCGAAGAACGGCGTCTTTTCTTGCGGTGCATCCGCGACCTGGCGACTGGCGCAACCTGCCAGTGCCACGCTGGCCATTGCAAGTAAGATGTGACGTATCGACACAGCTGTAATACGAGGCTCCGGGGATTTCGATCATTCCATCCGAGTCTACAATGGATCTGGGACTTGTCGCCCATCGTTTGGGCGCTCCGTGGCACATTTTGAGAATTACGTCCCTAAACTGCATTACGTCCAATGCTAACCTATTGAATCTCGCGAAATGATTTCGCCTGAATTTGGAGCTTACAATGCCGGTTACCAAGGGCATGGACGTCGCAAAACTCGCGAAATTCTCACCATTCAATGCGCTCAAATCGACGAATCTCGCCGATCTGCTGGACGATATCGAAGTTCTGCCTGCGCACAAGGGCGAGGTCCTGTTCAATCAGGGTGATGCAGACAGTCGAACTGTGTATCTACTTTCCGGATCGGTCGCGCTTCTCGATGGCGACCAGGTCGTGAGCACGATTGTTGGCGGAACCGATGAGGCCGCAAATCCACTTGCACCCCTGACTCCTCGCCGCCTGTCCGCAGTGGCAACGGACGACGTCCGGTATTTCACCATTGACAGTGAATTGCTGGATGTGAAGCTTACACTGGATCAGACGGGCATCTACGAGGTCGGTGACTTTGGTTCCGAGCTGAATGGCGCCGAAGGCGACTGGATGAGCGCCCTACTGCGCACCAAGACATTCCAACTGATACCGGCCCAAAATATTCAAATGATTTTCATGCGCCTGAAGCGGGTGGATTACAAAGCCGGGCACGTCGTGATCAAACAAGGCAGCCAGGGCGACCATTTCTATATCGTCAAAAGCGGACGCTGCATGGTCACTCGCGAAACCCCAGCGGGCAAACAAAACATTGATCTTGCCGAACTGGGCGTCGGCAGTACATTCGGCGAAGAAGCATTGATTTCGGAAGACCCGCGCAATGCAACGGTCACCATGCTAACGGACGGCACGCTGATGCAATTGGACCGGGATGATTTTCAATCGCTCCTGAACGAACCGATGATTGTGTCACTTGAACCGGACGTCGCCGATGAGGCCGTTGCACAGGGCGGCAAGTGGCTCGACGTCCGCATCCCGAGTGAATTCAAGGCGTTTTGCAAGGCGAACGCGACCAATCTTCCTCTGTACCTCCTGCGGCACAAACTCAATGTTTTGGATCGCAAGACGCCCTACGTTGTCTATTGTGACACCGGTCGACGCAGTTCAGCGGCCGCGTTCATATTGAGTCAACAAGGCTTTGAAACAGCGGTACTGAAAGGCGGGCTCAACCGCAGCGAACACTAAAACGTGGCGACCGGTCGCTGACCTTATCGACCGCCCGGTGCAACGCTTTCGATTCAACTTCGCCTTTTCCCTGATACTTGCTATTGTCGAGATCTGAGTTTGATGCGCGAAATGCCCAAGTCAGCGACCCATCGCGAGTGCACACAAAAATGATTGAGCCGGAAAAACTTTCCATAGAACTGGAAGAAACCGCCAAACGTGGCCGCTTTTATATACCTTCGGACAACCCGCAGGACGAAGAAGCGGAATTGACGTTTAGGAAATCCGGCGAAGCAACCATCGTTGCCGATCACACCGGCGTCCCGACAAAGTATCGCGGCCAGGGAATCGGTCTGTTGCTGGTAGACAGGCTGGTGGACCACGCTCGCACCAACGGGCTGACGATCATTCCGAAGTGTCCATTTATCGCGGCTATGTACGCCAAGCACCCCGAATGGGCTGACATAATGAAAGGTAGCCCGCCCAGCCGCTAACTGGCGTGATTTTGCGTACGCCGGAATTGCATATTCGGCCCCTGCCCCGACAACTCGAGTAATATAGACCGCACTCGCCACGTACAACGTCTGTGAGGGTGTCTGATGCAGTATTCAATGCTGGATGCTCATGGTGTCGCGGTGCTGCTGCTCATCGTGGCCGCACTGATTCTTTTCACGCGCGAACGTCTGCCGCTCGAGGCTTCCAGCCTGATCATCCTGATCATCCTTGTCACCGGCTTTCACTTCTTTCCATACAATGTCAACGGTAAATCGCTTGGCCCTGAGCAGTTCTTTGCAGCCTTTGGCAATGAAGCACTGATTTCAGTTTGTGCACTACTGGTCATTGGCAAAGGTCTGGAAACGACCGGCGCCCTACGTCCCATTGCGATGCTAATCAGCAATACCTGGTCAAGTCGACCGATGCTTGCAATGTTATCCATGCTGATGGCGGTCGCATTACTGAGTGCATTCGTAAATGACACGCCAATCGTGGTGCTGATGATACCGATACTCGTTGGCATCTCTCTGCGCGCCAGGTCGCCGGCATCCGGCATGCTGCTACCGATGGGGCTTGCAACCATAATCGGGGGCATGAGTACGACCATTGGAACCTCGACCAATTTGCTTATTGTAGGCATCGCCGAGGACTTGGGACTCGAGCGATTCAGCATGTTCGAATTTGTGCAGCCAGTGCTGATTGTTGGTGGAGTTGGACTCGCCTACGTCTGGCTTGTCGTTCCAAGGCTGATTCCTCAGCGTGATCTGCCAATGACAGACACCAAACCCCGGATATTCAGCGCCCAGCTCATGATCCGAGAGGACAGCTTTGCCGCCAACAAACGCCTGTCCGAGGTTCTCGCGAAAACCAAAGGGGAAATGAAGGTTGAGTCGATTCGACGCAGCGACACCCTGTTTCTCGCAAAACTGCCAACGACCAGGCTTCAGGCGGGCGACCGGCTGTTCCTGAGGGACAGCGCCGAGAATCTTAAACGTTTCGAAGAGCAGCTCAATGCCACACTGTATAGTGTGTCGGACACGGAACACCCCATCAATGACTCCACGCCGCTCACCGCCGAAGGACAACAGTTGGCTGAACTGGTTGTAACGGGCAGTTCGCCATTACATATGCGCACGCTCGGTGAGGCGAAAATTGCCGAGCGATACAGCTTGCTGCCGCTGGCCGTGCACAGGCCACGAGCACCCAAAACAAAAGTCGCCGGCGATATCGACAAGATTCGACTGCATGCAGGCGATGTGCTACTCGTGCAAGGCAGCCGCACGTCGATCGACGCACTGAAGTCAGGCGGCGACGCACTGGTTCTCGACGGCACTACAAATCTGCCAAGCTCTCACCACGCGAAGCGAGCCCTTGCCGCTTTTACCTTTGTCGTTGCAACCGCTGCATTCGGGATTATGCCCATCTCGCTAAGCGCGTTGATCGGCGTTGGGATCATGCTCGCGACCGGCGCCCTTACCTGGCGTGACGCCGCCCGCTCATTACCGACTGCCGTGATCATGATCATTGTCGCAAGTATTGCACTTGGCAAAGCACTCGTCGGAACAGGCACCGCAGAATTTCTCGCAGCAGGCTTCGTCGCAATCGCATCAGGATTGCCGCCGGCGATCATCCTGAGTGCGTTTATGTTGATCATGGCAGTGCTGACAAACATCGTATCCAACAATGCAGCCGCAGTGATTGGAACACCTATCGCCATAGCGACCGCCAATCAACTTGGAGTTGACCCCGTGCCGTTTGTCCTGGCGGTGTTGTTCGGCGCAAACATGAGCTTTGTAACGCCGTTTGGTTATCAGACAAACTTGCTCATCATGAGTGCTGGCGGATACAAGTTTTCTGATTTCGTTCGTGCGGGTTTGCCGCTCGCCATTATCATGTGGGCCGGGTTCTCACTGGTACTACCGCAATTTTATGATCTGAACTCATAACGAGGATGATGCGTTGGCTAGGGATTTTTCGATCCACGCAGCGCGAGCCGAAACGCGTATACGCTGAGGGAAAAACAGATCAGCGAACCGAAGCCGAACAGCCACCGGCCCAAGGTAATATTGGACTCACGAGACAGGAAAAATGCGCCGCCTGAGAATCCGTCGCTCGAACTGAATAGTGAAACCCAAAGCCCGATGAGTCCGAATACCAGTAAAAATACACCAGCAAGAAAATTATTGGCGCGCGCGTGTCTTGCGAAAATGATCATCAGCCCAGCAATAACAAATGCCAGGCCGGCACCGGCAACCACCCAAAGCGGCGCGCTGAGGTCGGCTTCCTCGGCCGGCATCAGCCCGAGCCCGAGGGCAATCGGATAACAGCCCAGCAGAATGCAGCCGGTACCAATGCCGATTCTTGCCGGCAGGCTCAATGTCCTTGCATCTACCAACCGTCGAGCCCACTGCCGCCCATGCCAGGATCACCTGATCGACCCTGCAGGACCTGCTCTGCGGTGACAAACTCGACACCGTCAATGTTAAAACTCAGAATTCCGTCGTCCTCGGCGACCGGAACAAAACGTCCCGACACCAGTTTTTCGAAAGCTGACTTTACGCTTGCCAATGGTCCGGCATCGACCCGGGCAACGTTGTGTGCGCCCAGCAAATACCTCACTTCGCTCTCCACACCGACAAGACGAGAAAGGCTACTCGAATAGGCATCCAGGCTGGTTTCGGGTACGAACAGCCAGATTGGCGCGTCGTAATAGGTATCCCCAGTGAAAAGAAGGCCATTGTCGGCATCCAGCAGTGCCAATGCATCGGGGGTATGCCCCGGGACATGAAGAACCTGAAGCGTGCGACCGCCGAGATCGAGGCGTTCACCGTCCCTGACATAGCCTGTGGCCTTCCAGGCACGGGTAAAGAACTTACTTGGGTCGGCATCGGCCGGCAGTTCCGGGCAAAAGGTCTCCGGTTCTGTCTCGCTGGCGATCCGGTCATGCGAAAAGCCTGCCATGTTCGCACGTGTGTACCCGGTATCGATGGCAAGTACCGAGGAGAACTCTGCGTTGCCTCCGACATGGTCATAGTGCGTGTGCGAATTCAGGACCGTGACCGGCAACCACTATCAAACAGCAACGCCTGTTCACTGCCGACAATCAGGTGCGAAATCGTTTCCTGGTAATGATAGGGCTCTACAATCGCGTAGGTATCGGGCGCGGTTTTGTAGACCCTGTGCCACGCGTCGGATGCCGCATCCAATGGCAATCTCTCGTTGGCCGGTCGCGGAATCTCGCTGCAATGGGCTGACACTGCCAGCTCGGAAACCCCTGCCTCCTGCGCGCACCCGTAGAAAGCCCCAAGTATTGCTATTACCAGCGTTACCCGGTGGTTTGTCGCATGCATTCGGTTGGCCGTCATTTGTTCCTGTAAATATTTCGCGTTTCCTGGAAGCCTCAATATAGACAAACCTGTATCAGATGGCACGCCAGGCCAAAAGGCGCTTCGCTTGCGGGCGTGCGAGAGCGTATATTTGTCCTCCATGGCATCCAGATTGAATATTTCCCGTCGCGACTTTCTCAATGGTGTCGCGATGAGTCTCGCAGCCGGTACGGCAATGTCACCGCTCGAGCTGCTGGCGAAGACCGCCGGCGATCGGCCCTATTACCCGCCAGGCCTGACGGGTCTGCGAGGCAGTCATCCTGGCTCTTTCGAGTTCCTGCATGCCAGGGCGATGGCAGGCGCATCTTTTCCGCGGCCGAAAACACCGGGCGAATCCTACGATCTGGTCGTTGTAGGTGGCGGCGTATCCGGGTTGGCGGCCGCAATCTTCTGGCGGCAGCGGCTCGGGGGCGATCAGAAAATTCTCGTATTGGACAATCACGATGACTTTGGCGGGCACGCCAAACGCAATGAGTTTGACGTCGACGGTCATCACCTGATTGGCTATGGCGGCAGTCAGTCGATCGATAGCCCCGGGTCCTGGTCCGAGGTGTCTCGCGGTTTGCTTAAAGATGTCGGCATCGACACCGAACGCTTCTACGACTATTTCGATCGCAATTTTTTCAAGCGCCACAAGCTTCGTGAGGGTATTCATTTCCGCGCTGAGCACTACGGCCGCGACATCACATTGCCCAATGTATTCCGAAGTTTCTTCGACGAGGCCGACCCTGCGTTGCTTGGCGATGTACTGAATGCCTACCCGATATCCGGCGATTCAAAGCGCGTTCTCCGTGAGTTGCTGACGAGCGGTCGTGACTATTTGCCCGGGCTGTCGCCGGATGAAAAGCGACGTTACTGCCTGACAATCAGCTACACCGATTATTTGCGCAAGCACACAGAGGCTCCCGAAGAACTGATCACCATTATTCGTGATATCTACAACGGCCTGTGGGGCTTCGGTTTTGATGCGCTATCGGTCGATGAAGTCTTCGAACTGGCCGGACCCGGTACGAGCGGGCTTCACTTGCGTGAGCTGGATTGGGATGACGAAGAGCCTTATATTTTTCACTTTCCAGACGGTAATGCCAGCGTTGCTCGATCAATTGTTCGCAGGCTGATTCCGGACGCCATTCCCGGCACGACACAGGAAGACCTGGTTACGGCCATTGCCGACTACAGTCGCCTGGATGTTCAGTCGAACAATACGCGCATCCGCTTGAGCGCACCGGCGGTCGATGTCCGTCATACCGCCGACGGAAAACACGTTGACGTTGTTTATCTGCGGGATGGGCAGCCCGAAAGCGTTCGAGCGCGACACGTCGTAATGGCCTGCTACAACAGGATTATTCCGCACATTTGTTCTGAGTTGCCGGACGATCAGATTGAGGCGATCAACTTCGGTGTCAAGGTGCCGCTCGTCTACCTGAGCATAGCCGTTCGCAGTTGGCAGGCATTCGCCAACCTGGGATTCAAAGCCCTCTACGTGCCCCAGACGCCGTTGATGTATCACTTCGGACTCGACTTCCCGGTCAGCATGGGCGACTACCACTTTGCCAAAACGCCCGACATGCCGACTATTCTCCATGGCACGTTCCTGCCAACGGTACCCGGCCTGACAGAGCGCGAACAACATATTGCCGGGAGACGCAGGCTCTACGAAATGAGTTTCGATGACTACGAAACCGCGATCATCGATCAGCTCGACGGGGCACTCCGTGGCGGCGGTTTCGACGTCGAGCGTGACCTTGCCGGAATCACCGTCAATCGTAGGCCACACGGACACGCGTACGAGTACAACAACCTCTATGACCCACCCGAATTCAGTCCGGACAACGGACCTCATATCAGAGCGCGGCAACCAGTTGGCCGCATCTCGATCGCCAATTCCGATTCAAGCGCTTTCGCCTATTTAAACGGCGCCATCGATGCCGCGGATCGCGCGGTAGCAGAACAAATGAAGCTGTAATGCGGCGTTGATCTGAACCACCATCGCCCGTTCCGGTCAGTCTTAAAGAGACACCCGACGGAAACCAGCGAATGTCCACCAACAAATCAGGGATCGGCCGGCGGGAATTCCTGACCTCCATTGGAAAGGCGGTTGGCGGCTCCGCCATGCTCCGCGCGACGGTTGCGATGGGTCTTGGCACCACCGCAGCGTCCTGCGGCTCAGCCTCGGCCACGGCGAGCCCGAATGTCGTTGTGCCACCGCCGCCCTCCTCGGGACTGCTTTCACCGCGCCCCGGCGACTGGCCTGCGGGCATCGGCAACGGACGATCCGTGGTCATCCTCGGCGCCGGCATCGCCGGCATGTCAGCCGCACTGGAAATGACGCGTCTCGGCTACGCTTGCACAATTCTCGAAGCACGAGCGACTGCGGGTGGCCGTGTCAGGACACTCCGCTCAGGCGATACGCTTGACGAAATCGACTCCACACAGACCTGCCAGTTCGATATTGACGACGACCTTTACTTCAACGCCGGGCCATCACGCATTGCACACCATCACGAATTTCTGCTCGGCTATTGTCGGGAATTTGGTGTTCAACTCGAAACCTTTACCAACGACAACCGCGGTGCCTGGCTGCATTCACCGGCAGCGTTTTCCGGCCAGCCACAGGTAGCGCGACGCATTATCGCGGATACGCGCGGTGGCATTGCGGAACTCCTGTCTACGGCTGTTAACCAGAACGCGCTGGACGGTGAACTCACCGCCACTGACAAGATCAACCTGCTTGCCATGCTGCAGCAATACGGCGACCTGAATGCCAGCAATCGATACGCTGGCACGTCACGGGCGGGCTTCCCCGGTCAGCAAAATGCGGGAAGCCGGCAACGGGGAGATCTGCTGACGCCAAGGGAACTGCAACAACTCATCAGTGATTTCTTCTGGGAGCTGCGCCTGTCTTTTTCACAGGGTTTCGAGCAGCAGCCCGTCATGTTGCAGCCCGTTGGCGGGATGGACAGGATTGTCGAGGCATTCGAAGCCCAGGTGGCCAACGACATTATTTACCAGGCCATTGTCACCGAGATACGAAAAACAGGTACCGGTGCACGCATCGTCTACAGCAACAGTGCAGGGTCATTAGCCACGATTGATGCCGACTATTGCATCGCGACCATACCCGCACCGGTGCTCGCGAATATCGCAAACGACTTTTCGGCTGCACACCAGGCGGAGATCAGCGGCTTCCAGTATTCCTCGGCGGTTCGTATTGCGTTTCAATCGCCGCGATTCTGGGAGCGGGAGCATAATATCTACGGCGGTATCACTTGGACCGAGCAGGACATTACGCAAATCTGGTATCCGAACTACGGCTTTCACAAACCGGACGGCATTATTCTGAGCGCCTATGTTTTTGGAGGTACGGCAGGCGATGCGTTTTCGAACATGGCGCCACAAACTCGCCTCGATACCGCACTGCAGCAGGGCTCCAGCGTACACCCACAGCTTGCCGGACAGGCGCAACACGGTATTAGCGTTGCTTGGCAAAAGGTGCCGTTTCAGCGGGGTGCGTGGGGCATCTCCAATCCATCGGTATTGTTGACTGCTGACGATAGTATTTTCTTCGCTGGCGAACACCTAAGCATTTTGCAGGGCTGGCAGGAAGGTGCCATTTTGTCGGCCTACGCGGCCATCGATGGCATCGTCGATCGAGACCTGGCGCCTTAAGACCAGTCCGGCAGGCACAGCCCGTCGCGTTCGTTGTCCCAAACAATGCTGATAATTTTCCAGCCACTACCATCGTTGATGAGATTGAAAAAATTGATACCGCGACCACTGAATTGCTTGTCAGCACTCTTGAAATTAAATTCGTAAACACTCGTGAGCTGCGCCACGTTTCCGAATTCCCGCACGTCCTGGCGAAGCTCCACCTCATGAAAAGTGACGCCTTTCAATAGCTCGGATACATTTACGATGTATTCATCGAAACTCATCACCTTAGCGTACCGCTTGCCGGCACTATCAATGCCGGTTCGAACCATTGTTGCGCGCGGATGATAAAGCGGACGTACGGATTCCCAGTCTCGCGTCTCCGGTGGCGCCGAAACGACGGTATAGATTGCTGCAGTCAATTCCTGGAATGACATCGAATATTTAGCTCGCTGCTTGTTGCATGATTTCTATGCGTCGATTCATGAATCCTCCGGCAACTTCTCACCCGCATGGATATGGACGTAACCGGTTTTGTAATCAATGGTGACAACGAAATGCTGCAACACGTCGTAACCCAGCAAGCCTTTGGACTTTCCACCAACAGGAATTCTCGTTCCGAGTGGCACGTATTTCTTGAAGTACTGCAGATCCTCGCCCGGCGCCGGAACAGCGACCGCCACATCGGCAATCTTCACCGGACCGAAGGCGATACTGGGAACCCTGAAGTGCTCCATCATGCCGCTTGAGTTGACGCCGCTGACCT
Source organism: Gammaproteobacteria bacterium (assembly GCA_030426325.1). GTDB lineage: Bacteria > Pseudomonadota > Gammaproteobacteria > Steroidobacterales > Woeseiaceae > UBA1847. Next base: position 11,571 of record JAUHYO010000029.1, read on the forward strand.
TCGCCTGTTCTGTCGCGTAAGTGTCGAGCCAGTTGAGTCGTTTGGCGAGATCACGATCGATCAGGATCCCGCCATTGGCGCCAGTGTCCATTGTCAGCCAGGCATCCGCCTTGTCCGTCAGGCTCACCCGTACCAGCGGCGACCCACCGCTCGGGTCTCGTTTCGACTTGACGTTCTTGATTTTCTTGAGGTCGATGCTATCGCGCGTGATCAACCTCAGGCGTTGATTCGGGTAGTCAAATTGAAAAATATAACCCTTGAGAAAACTGGCACCGAGCAGCATTTGAATATCTGGCGTATCAAACTCCAACTCCACCAGGTCATGAAAGTTGATCTGAGTACCGAAAACCTTAACGGGGACCTTCTTGTAGGTATACCGCCGCTGAGTGCTGAATACGCCGGAAACCTCGATGAACCGCCCTTTTTCGAAGCTTAGGTCGGCATCCGCAAGAAACGTTGCGTTGATTGCGTTCACTTCCGCGCCGGTATCGATCATCGAGTAACCGGCAACCCCGCCGATCTCCGTTTCAAGCAACAGCCGGCCATCAATGACCTGAATATTTATCCACTCGGATGCCCCGGCCAGCGCAGGAGTAACGGCCAGCAATTGAATCCCGAGCAGCGATACCAACAGCACACCCAGTGTGCGAATTTGAGTTAGCAATTGACGCATGTGCCCCTCCTCACGTTGAACGAACAAGCCGGGTCAAGACCACGCCGAGCATGTCACTACTCGAGAAATGAGTCCTCTGACACGGAGCAAGATTCAATACTCTCCGCACCGCCGAAGCTCGAATAGCTGGTAACCCAGCATTCTTCAAAGATTGAGCAAAAGCACGCCGAGAACTCGAGGCGGTCAAACTCATCGATAATTTCGGCGGTCAGCTCTGTATCGCGTAACTCAAACATCGTCACCTGGCGATCGGGTGGTATCGTACGCCCGTTGATCGTTGACTGCCCATAAGAGATTTCGACCTCGCGGCCGAGCAGTGCCTCGAAAGCATCGCCCCATGTTGGATAAGAAACGCCATCAACCGTTACGGCGAAATCTTTAATCCTGGCCGGTCCAATGCCCACATTCTGCGCGTTCAGCGATAGCCGCCACTTCTCCAGATTCGCGTCTTCTTCGCTCGAGCTGAAATAAGACCGGCTGAGCTCCAACAGCGGCAGCACCGCAGCCCGCTGCTCCCAACGCATCAGACTGGTCTCGTATAACGATACGCCAAGTGCTAGCACACCAATAAATACAGCAGAGACTCCGACAAGCATTTCTGCCGAGAATCGATGTTTTTCGCCTGATGGCTCACCCATGACTTCGCCTATCGCTACCGTTGAAATGTCTGCAGACCCGCTATCGTCCCCGGCTCAGAATGAATGCACATAAACCGCCTCAATGCAGATCGTACGTCGATGAGCGCCTGAGTCAATCCCGTCTCATAGCGCCGCCTGGCGCAAGACGACGCGACAGAAAATCATCGACAAACGATTACAACTGGCACCTGCCGAACGCCACACAATTCGACAGGCTGTTGAAACGAATCTGCAGCGCGAGTTTCCGGAACTTCAGGATGCCGCAATTGCCTTTTACTGGCCCATTAAGGGCGAAATCGACTTGCGTGATCTGATGGGCGAACTGTCGCAAGACGGAGCCGATATCGCATTGCCTGTCGTCGCAACGAAAAACGCGCCCCTCGAGTTTTGGAAATGGCAACCGGATTGCGAGATGACGCGAGGGGCCGGGAATATCCCGATCCCTCGCGTGCGCGTACCCGTAATGCCTACCGTGGTCTTGATTCCCCTGCTCGGCTTTGACTCAAACGGACACCGTCTCGGCTACGGCGGTGGATACTACGACCGAACCCTGGCGGCTTTCCGAATGCGTCCACTGACAATCGGTATTGGCTACGACTTTTCGCAGTTGCAGAGCATTCACCCGCAAGCCCACGACATGCCGCTCGACGCAATCGTGACGGAATCGGGCGTGATCCGGCCAGGGAAGGATCAGTCGAACAGAAAATCCGTCTCATCTCCACCCTGTTACCTCGACGACATTGACGACAACAGCGATTCGCAGCACTGAATCATTACCTGACCGTAACGCGACCGGGCAGCGAAAGATCCCCGGATGCAACATCGTGCACGCCCGTAACGCACAGCAAAGGTACCTCGGTATTTGAGTTGACCTGCAATTCTGCGGTAACGGCGTCAAATGATACGTTTTCCGCGTCACCGACCGGCACAGTGATTTTTGCAGTCTTGCCGCTAAGTATTGGGCTCATGCCCGGGCTGTCCAGTGCGATCGGGAGATACGGTGCGGTCGCCGGCAACAAGTCCACGCCCGGCGATACGTCGCGAACTTTAAGCCCGGCAGCACAGGCCTCATCTTCTACCAGCACAACCCAGTGCGAATGCCAATCCGCGCCGTCATTGGCAGGGTCGCCGTCCTGGTTTTCGTCATACAACGGGGTATCGTCGAAATCAGGGTGTGCGGTGATTGCCAGCGAGAGAATGCCCGAGGCCTTATCAAACCCAACAACTTCCGGGTCCAGGCTTGTTGGCCAAACGTATGACTGGACCTTTGCGCCGGCGAGTTGACCGATTTTTTTCGGCTTTTCGCTTCCGGCGGTCCCGGCCAGTTCCATGGCAAATGTCGTCAGCCGTCCATCGGTGGTTGCTCCGGCTTTCGTAATGTCAAAGGCAGCCGGCTTGTCCGGGTCTACAGGGCTACTGATCTCGTGCGCCGCAAGGGAACCGGCGAACAGGAAGAAAATTAGGGAAGCGATGGATTTCTGAGTCATGGCGGTATCCTTTGGTAGCGAGTCGAAACTTTTTAGATCCTAATTCAACCGGCGATTGAATTGCAAGAGTTGTTTTGAGTCGATACGATTACCGAATGAAAGAGGCGCCCGACATTCACATTGCCGCCCTGCTGGAGCGTATTGGCCGGCTTCTCGCCAGCGATGCGCAGGCGAATGGCCTGCTGCCTGTTCACTGGGAGACGCTGCGTTACCTCGACCGGGCGAATCGTTTCTCGATGACGGCGGCGGCACTGACGGCCTACCTGGGACTCACCAAGGGAACAGTGTCGCAATCATTGAACTCGCTGGAGACAAAAGGCCTGGTGCGCAAACGGGTCGATTTACGCGATCGCCGTAGCAAGCGATTGTCATTGACCGCCGAGGGGAAAGCGCTGCTCAAGAACGATCCATTGCTCCTCACCAGCCAGGCGATCAATGCATTGAGTCCCTCGGCAAAAGACGCACTGGCAGACTCGCTTCAAACGTTTCTATCACAGCGGCTTGCGACCCAGGACCGGCAAGCGTTCGGACAGTGTCGTGACTGCAGGTACTTCGCTCGGCGTCACGAAAAAGGCAAGCCGTTTTTTTGCCAGCTGCTTCAAGAACCGTTGAATGAGAGCGACTCGTTGTCGATTTGCTACGAACAGCAACCTGCCTGACACACGGCATTCAACTGCTGGGCCGGTTCGGAACGCGACTTGTTATGTCAGACTGGCGGGTGTTAAATCTTTCTGACCACAAAACACAACAACGAAAGGATCATCTATGAGTATTGCAAAAACATCGGAAATCAGCTCCGCGTCGAGCAAGAGCTTTGAAGACGCCATCCAGAAAGGCATCAAACGGTTCGCGAAAACCATCGACAATATCGAAGGCGCCTGGATCAAAGAACAAAAGGTGGTTGTTAAGGGTAACGATGTCACCGAATACCGTGTAACGATGAAAGTCAGTTTCCTGCTCAAGGATTGACTGCTCACCTAAGCCTGACGTTTAACTTCTGCCCCGCTCCCGCAGCTTCCGACGAGTTCGTTTGTCGGGGCGCCCCTGGGTTCTTGGCATAAGCCGCCGGTCCTGGCGCAGTACCGCGGCCTGCTGTTCGCGAACCTGCACAGTTTTCTCGTCCTCGAGATAGCAGTTTTTCGCCTCGGCGGCTGGACCGCGCCGGGTTGGAATTTCGAGAACTTTCAGGGAGTAAGGCAGGCGTTCTCGCAACATGTCAATCGTGTCGCCACGCCTGACACGATGGCCGGGCGACGCCCGTACGCCGTTTAACTCAACGTGCCCGCCACTGACCGCTGCGGAGGCCATTACCCGCGTCTTAAAAAAGCGGCAATAGTACAGCCAGCGGTCAATTCGAAGCGTTTCGGGTGCGGTAGTCAAGGCCGTAAAGTGTAACGGTTAAATGCCTTGTTTGCGTAGTTTTGATATAGTCCGCGCCTTGATATTCGTTGGACAATTTCGATGTCGCAAGCTTTGGATACAACCCGAACAAAATCACATATCGACTACCTTCGCGAGATGAGGGAGTTCGCTGGCGACCGGCAAACGCCCGGTTTGACCGACGCTGTAATCCAGGATTTTTTGGATGACGGATATCATCAGCTTGCCGTCGCGATCGAACGTGGCTATACACGATTTCTCGAATTGCGCGACTCCCATGCGGATTTCGTCGCGCTGGATGAGAGCGAGCAGATCAGTCTGGCGCATGGCGGTTTAACAAATTTCTATGCCGAAGATGCCGTAAACCCCTACGTCGCCGTCAGCGCATCCGGCCCATGGGTCGTCAGCCTCAAGGGCGCCGTCATTTACGATTGCGGCGGCTACGGAATGCTCGGGCTCGGACACGTCCCTGAGGCCATCCTCTCTGCCATGAACAAGCCGCATGTGATGGCCAATATCATGACGGCGAGTGTGAGCCAGGTCGACTTCGTCGCTGGTCTTCGCCGCGAGATCGGTCACACCCGAAGCGGCGATCAACCGTATGCCAGTTTCCTGTGCCTGAACAGCGGGTCGGAAGCCATGTCGCTCGCATCCCGTTTCGCTGACATCAATACCAAGCGGCTGACGGATCCCGGTGCCCGTTACGAAGGCTTTGCAATCATGGGCCTGACCTTACAAGGCAGCTTCCATGGACGAACGGATCGCCCGGCCCGCTACTCGGATTCCTGTCAGAAACAGTATGCAAAACATCTTGCCTCCTACCGCGATCGTGACTACCTGTTGAAGGTCGAACCCAACAACATTGCGGCACTGGAACAGGTGTTCGCCGAAGCGTTTGATAATGGCATTTTCATTGAAGCGTTTTTCATGGAACCCGTCATGGGCGAAGGCAACCCGGGCATGCCCATCGATCCGGCCTTCTATGCTCGCGCGCGTGAGCTGACACGTGAATACGGGGCGCTGTTCGTCGTCGATTCCATTCAGGCCGGCCTGCGCGCTCATGGCGTGTTGTCAATCGTCGACTACCCGGGCTTCCGGGACCTCGACCCACCGGACATGGAGTCCTACTCCAAAGCATTGAATGCGGGCCAATACCCGCTGTCCGTTTTGGCACTCACCGAAGCAACCGCAGCAATGTACAAGCAGGGCTTGTATGGCAATACAATGACGACCAATCCGCGTGCTCTGGACGTCGCCATCGCCGTGCTCGATTCTTTCACCGACGAGCGGCGTGAAAATATTCGCATGCGCGGCAAGCAACTGGTCGACGGATTGCTGTCCCTCGCAAACCAGACCGACGGTGGCATTACGAGCGCACAGGGAACCGGCTTGCTCGCCAGTTGCGAACTCGCCGCACGTTA
>JAUHYO010000030.1 GCA_030426325.1 Gammaproteobacteria bacterium
AAACAGTTTTTCGGCTTCCTTGTTGTCCTGGGTTACGAAACCGAGATTGTTCAATGCTTCAGCAAGATCCGGGTGTGGACCATCGTGCAGTTTGCGCTGCATTGCCACCGCCTCCCGGAGCAATGGCACGCCAGCATCGGCATTGCCCTGATCGAACAGGTTCAGGCCGAGGCCCTCAAGACTTTTCGCAACGGCCGCATTCTCCGCACCGATCAGCTTTCGTTGTATTGCCAGTGCTTCGCGGTACAAGGGCTCTCCGCCCGGAAAGTCTCCCATTCTCCCGAGCAGGTCAGCCAATTCAAACATCGTGCTAGCCGTCTCGATATGTTCATCGCCGAGCAACTGGCGGCGCATCGCCAACGCGTCCCGGTAATGTTGCAGTGCCGGTTCGTATTCAGCCTTCAGTTTGAGCACGTCGCCCAGCCTGTGCATCGACCGGGCCACTTCCAGGTGTTCATCACCGAACAATGCGCGGCGCTTGTCGAGCGCACTTTGCAACAGGCCGACCGATTGATCATAGAGCCCGAGGCTCGTATAGACGGCACCCATTGTTTCCATCAATGTCGCCTGGATCGCTGGCTGAGCTGATAGCTCCTGCTCGATACGGCTCGCACCTTTGTCCATGATTTCGCGTGCAGTGATCGAGTTGCCGCGGGCTTCGCTGGGATCCGCAACATTGAACAAGTTGACCATGAAGTCCGTCGTCTGTTTTGCGGTCTCGGCCTCGACAACGGCGCGAGAACGCGCTTGGTTGGCGAGGTCGCGCTGCTGGGTTGCGAGGTACGCGGAGAATGTCGCGATAACACCCAGGACAGCCAGCGCCGCAACGACACCGGCCTTGAGACGCTGCATGCGTTTTGCCCGCGCAATGGACGCATTGATAAACCGGGACTCGTCTTCGCTTAGCTCAAGGTCCTGCTCAAGCAGTGACTCTGCCTCGACCAGTGGTTTACCCGATGGCAATAGAAGATCAGAAGGCTGGTCTTCTGATTTCCAGCGACCGGCAGCGGCCGCGATGCGACCTCGAATTCTCAGGTTCTCCCGATTTTGGGCAACCCAGTCTTTTACTCGTGGCCAGTGCCAGAGCAGCGCCTCGTGCGCAACGGTTACGACAGCAGTGCCGTCGTCAGCCAGCTCTGTTACGAACAGCCTGTTTTTCACAAAGGTTTCGATCAGTTCGCGGCTCTTACCGGTTGTGGCGTCCGTCCACGGCGCGCGCTTTCGCCCGATTTGCTCGTAGCCGTCCCGCTCGATGCTGACCAGCGCATTCAAGACCTTAGGCAGTTCCGCTTCTACGTCATCCGGCAGGTCTTTGAAGACGGTTTCCGCGCGCTGCGCCAGCGAGCCTTCTACACCTCCCAGGTCACGGTAAGCGGCAAGCGTCAACAAGCCGTCTTCGGTACGCCGCTGGTAGAGTTCTTCCAATGTAAACTGCAGCAGCGGCAACACTTCGGGATGTTCGGCCGCCGCGTCGCGAAGCATGTCGTCGAGACGCTCACTGCTTGCCGGGTCCTCTTCAAATCGCAGTCCTGCTGCCCTGGTTGGCAAGCGGATCATCTGTCCCATTTCGCTGGCTGTGGGTGGCAGCAGGTCGTACTGGCCATCACCTTCTTTCAGCGCGACCAGTTTTCGAATCTTTCCGACCGCCTGGTAAAAGTCACTGCGCAGCGTTCCGATAACCCAGACGCGGCCACAGCGTGCCAGCGCATCAAGGACGTCGACAAAGGCTTCACGGTCTTCCTGTGTGACCTCATCCTGGGTGTACATTTCCTCCATCTGGTCAACGAGCAGTGCAAGTCGTGCGTCGGCTTTTTCGCCATCCTTGCGTTTCTCTCGTGACAGAGCACCCTTGATCATCGACGCGGCTGCCTGCGGCGAATTGCGAAGTACCTGCGCCAGTTCCGCGGGACCCTCTTTATCTTCATCCAGGGACGGCAATGCGTTTTCGCGCAGCAATGCTTTTGCGAGGCCGGTGAACAGATCACCGCGTACGTCGGTCGGCCGAAATACCGCGCGACGCCAGACATCGACGCCTTCGATGACGCCGGGTTTCGTCAACATCGGCAGGACACCGGCGCGTACTACCGATGACTTGCCGCCGCCGCTCATGCCAAGAACAAGAACGAAGGATCGTCCTTCGGCATCCTGGTTGCGCAATGCCTGCAGGATGTCGGATACCGCCTTGGTTCGACCGAAAAATACCGGTGCATGCTCGAACTCGAAGGCTTCCAGTCCGCGGAACGGCGAGCCCTTCTTCCATACGGCGCGCGCTTCGGACGTTGAGCGGATACTGGCGGGAATCTGCCGATCAACCAGCCGGTGCAAATGATTCTCCAGCAGGTTCTCGAAATCGCTTGGCGCTTCAAATGCGTGAAACGCAGCGATTAGTGTGCCTTCAGTCTTGTCGTGAAACCATTTGTCGACGAACTCATCGAGTTTCTTTTTCTGTGACAGGCGATCCAGCAATTCCCGTTCGTCGTCGAGCCGCACCGACGGTGGCGCGGTTTTTCGATAGACAAGCAAATCCGGCTTCCCGTTTTTACGGAAGCCTTCGATAGCCTCTTCGAACTCGAACTCTGTGCCGGACTCGTAACGTGAGCCATCCGCACGAACAAATTCCTTCGGTAACTTGGTTCCGAGGCGCGACCACAGGATTGCGACAACAATATCGGCTTCGGACGGTTTGACGATTTGATGCTGAAAGGTCGAAGTGGCAACCAGAGGCTCGTGTTCCCACAACACCGATTCGAGCACAACCTTGCCGATGTACTCGCTCTGCAATCGCTCGATGACCCGGTTCGCAATAGCGCGCTCTTCAAACACGTCGCCAGGCGAGGATATGAATATTCGCAGTGTTTTCACTGTTCTACCTTCTTGTTATGGAAGGTATTTTAGTGGATTGGGCGTGCAATAGATATTGCCTGCCCGATGTTGCCGGATTCCGGCCTCAGGTTTTGCTCGCAACCGCCGCCGTGAAAACCACATCCGTTGAACTATTGAGTGCTGTTTCAGCGGAGTCTTGCAAGACACTGATCACGAAACCAACCGCAACAACCTGCATCGCAACATCGTTTGAGATGCCGAATAGACTGCAGCTCAGTGGTATCAGCAACAACGAGCCTCCGGCGACACCCGAAGCTCCACAGGCCGACAGTGCCGCAACCAGGCTGAGCAGCAACGCGGTTGCGAAATCGATATTGATTCCCAGCGTATTGGTTGCCGCCAATGTCAGCACGGTAATCGTAATCGCGGCACCTCCCATGTTAATCGTCGCACCAAGCGGTATGGACACCGCGTAAGTGTCCTTTTCAAGATTCATTCGCTCGCACAATGCGAGATTGACCGGGATGTTGGCGGCAGAACTGCGCGTAAAAAAAGCTGTCACTCCGCTCTCACGCAATGCGAGCAATACCGTTGGGTAAGGGTTCTTGCGTGTCTTGATCCAGACAATGAAGGGATTCAACACCAGGGCGACGGTAAGCATGCAGGCAATCAACACCGTCAGGATTCGGGCATAGCCGCCCAGCACTGACAATCCGGACTCTGCGAGATTACCGGCAACCAGCCCGAAGATTCCGATCGGCGCAAGGCGAATGACGATGCGAACAATGTGCGTGACGGCATCCGCCGTATCAGCCAGCATTTGTCGCGTGGTATCGGCCGCTTTGTGCAGGAAAATACCGAGTAAAACACCCCACACAAGAATGCCGATGTAATTTCCGGTCAGGACCGCATTGACCGGGTTGTCGACCAGTTTTTGCAACAGCCCCCCAAGCACTTCGGTAATCCCTTGTGGTGCGCTAATGCTGACGTCCGAAACTTGCAGTGCAAGCGTGGTTGGAAACAGCGTACTGACGGTAACGGCCAGCAACGCCGCGGCAAAAGTACCGGCCAGGTACATCAGCACGATAGGACGCAACTGCGCCGTATGGCTTGCACGGCGATTTGCAATCGCCGAAGCAACCAGAATCAGGACCAGAACCGGTGCGACGGCCTTCAATGCAGACACGAACAGGTTGCCGAGCAACATTGACGACTTGGCTGCCGCTGGCGACACCAATGACAAGGCGATGCCCGCAACGATGCCTATTGCTATCTGCAGCACGAGGCTGCCGGACATGGTTCGGTTCAGGACGGATTTGGCGGACATTGCGAGCCTCGATCTTGGAAGCGAAGCTGCAATCTGCTTGAAAATCCTGCGTCAGTAAAGCTTCGTGGCAAGCCCGAGGCGTCGAACGAAGCGATATTCACTCGATTCAGCGACTACTCATTGTTTTAAACCACCGCTTTACGAACGACCTGCCTTTCGGCGTCAGGTAGATGCGCTTGATGCGCAAGTTCATCGGGTCGACCCGGAGTTCCAGTAAGCCCGGTCCGGGCAACTTCTTTGTCGTCAGACTCGACAGGTCTGCCAGATTTCGAGATAACGCCGTAATTGATGTTGTCTCGAGCTTGGAGAGCAACTCGCGTTGATTCAATCCTTCATTTTGAAAAACACTGATCAGTATCAGCAGGCGTTGCGCCGTGATATCCGGGGTGAGGCTTGCCCTCGCGAACCGCAATGCTCTGTCCAGCATTTCGGCATGTCGTCGCTCTTTCTTGTCCAGCTGCATTGTCGTGACCGCCAGCGTCTCAGGAATGCCTATTGTAATCGCAATAATTGCGATATCGCAACACTTTTGTTAGCATGATTCGCTCCTGAACATTATGGAGGATCCATGACACAAGCAGTTCTAAAGAACGAAATATCAGACTTGACCCCCAACACCGGAACAAACATTGAAGGTCGCCGACAGGTGGCGGCAGCGCTCGGCGATGTATTGGCTGATGCGTTTCGCCTGTACATCAATGCCCAGGGACTGCACTGGAATGTCGAAGGTCCGATGTTCTACAGCCTGCACAAGCTCACAGAGGAACAGTACCAGTCGATCGCCGCATCGCTGGACGACATTGCCGAGCGAATCCGGGCGCTCGGACTGCCTGCACCGGAATCATTAAAGGAGATAGAGAAGCGATCCGCAATTAGCGACCTGCCGGGCGACGCCGAGCTAAAAACGCGCGTGCAGCAAATGGTCACGGACTATGAAAAAGCTGTTCTTCGTCTGGCACGCGTAACAACGCTCGCTGAGCGAAACGATGACGTCAAGACGGCCGACCTTCTGACAGAGCGCATTGGTGCTTATGAAGAGTTTGCCTGGATGTTGCGAGCAACCATCGTTTCATAGCCGGATCGCACCCGGCATCAGGCGGCGGCTTTGGCAGACTCGTAATTTTGCGCTGCGAAAGCCCAGTTGACCCGGTCGCTTAGAAAAGAATCGACGTATCCACCCCGATCGTTCTTGTAGTCGAGATAGTAGGCGTGCTCCCAAACGTCGAGTGTCAGTATCGGCTGCAGCCCACGTTGAATGGGGGTGTCTGCGTTACCCGTCTGGACGATCGCCAGGCGACCGGCGTCAACGACCAGCCAGACCCAGCCGCTGCCAAATTGCGATACGGCCTTCGTCTTGAACGCATCCTTGAATCCCTCAATGCTTCCGAATGCGGCGTCGATCGCGTCGCCAAGCGGTCCAACAGGTGCAACGCCGCCGTCAGGCGACATGCTTTCCCAGAGGAAACCGTGATTCAGCGATTGAGCCGCGTTGTTGAAAATGCCCGTGTCGCCTTTTTCTTTTGCTGCGACGACGATCTCGTGCAGCGATAGATCCTGGTATTCGGTACCGTCGATCAACTTGTTCAGCTTATCGATGTAGCCACGATGGTGTTTCCCATGGTGGGTTTCGAGTGTCTGCTTGGACAGGAACGGCTCCAGCGCATCGGCCCTGTAAGGAAGTTTGGGTAATTCAAAAGTCATCAAGTCATCCTGTATTGCTAATTCGTAAACACTAAAGGATATCGGAACCATTGCGATACCGCAACTTTCGTGATGATGTCGATATTTTCCCGGGCGCTTACTCTGACTTGTCTACTTTGGATTTGAGGGGTGTCGCGAATCGAAACGTCAAGAACATCAGTATGGATAGCAGAACTGCAATTTCATAACGATCACTTGCGACGGCTATCCCAATCAGGCCAGTCGTCCAGATGCTGGCCGCCGTTGCGGTACCGCTGACACTGCTGCCGCTTTTGAGAATTGCCCCACCGCCAATGAATCCGATACCGGTAATGATTCCCTGCAACACACGGGCTTCGGCGTCGGTCGAGCCCAGAATCGAAAACCCGACCAGCGTATATCCACACGCGGCCATGGCAACCAGCGGAAACGTTCTGAGGCCGGCGCTGCGGCTCTCCGCTTCCCGGTTCATTGCGACAGGCAGTGCCAGCACATACGCGACGCAGAGATGGCTCAGATTAAACCAGACCTGGTTCCAATCGATTTCGATCGCAGACATGGCGACTCCTGTATGGAAAGACTAGTTTAGTTGGCGTTGCTCGTAGGCCTTACTGTACCTGATAATTTTTCCCGTACTCAGTGTTGCCCCACTGCTGAACTCCAGTCCTCGGGCACTGACTTCAATCATCGCCTGGCCAATTTCTGTCGCTCGTACGGACGCATTGACCGGTGCAAAAAACCAGTAGAGCAGGTTTTGCCCGAGATGGGCCTGCTCTGCAGTCGGCCCGATGTAGTCAGGTCGGTAGAAAATGGTGCGCAACTTTGTCCCGGTAGAAATTTCCAGCAGCTCCCGTTCCGCCCGCGCTTTTTCGCGTGCCCACATCGCGCTCGAATCCGGTGAAATGTCGCTGGAGCTAATGTAGTGAAACGAAACAGTGGGTTTGCTACTGACGCTCAACCACTCTCTGACAAACTGCGACGGAAAGTCGACGTGAATCATGCCGTAGGTTTTCTCATCAACGCCGAAGGTGCTTGTACCGATGGCCCAGTAAACGGCGTCGACAGTCTCGATTTGCTCATGAACTGCTGAATAATCAAGGTAGTTCGTATGCAAAGTCACACGGACCTTGCCCGACAGAACGCCTTCCTTTATGCGCGGCGTCTCCCGGCGCGTAATGACGTGAATTGTCCGAATCGCCGGTTCTGCAAGCGCTGCCTTGAGTATGCCGTCGCCTGCAGTTCCGCTTGCGCCGAATATTGCGATGGTCTCGTGGTTTAACGCTGCGGTTTCGCCTGGCGGAACGGTGCGGTCGTCCAGTGCATGCAGCAACGCCATGCTTGCATAAAACAGCGCAAACAGGACAACAGGCACGAGAAGCAGGGTTCGAAGTCGGGGGAGTCTCATTTGTCTGCGATATTAGCAGGCACCATCAAGCTTGCGGACCGAACGCCTGTATTTTCTCCACCCGCCGTCAGCTTTCCGCACTTAAATCCAGCAGAAAACGCCTGGCGGCTTCCCGGATCACGGCTTCCTCCGCCTCCCATTGTCTCATCGCGGCCTGAACGCGAGGGTCGGCGGACATCGCGGCAAACTGCGGCTGCGCATATCGCTCGCGCCATTCCAGGTCCATTGCTACCGGTCGCGTGAAGACCTTCGACAACGCGAACTCAATAGCCTCGTCCGACTTGTCCCGCAAGGCCAATGCCGTTAACTGGCTTATTGCATCGAGGTGCACCCCACCTCCGTAGGTTGAAATCACAGACTGGACCCTGTCAATCCGACGCAGGAGTTCGGGTTGCGGCAAAGCCTGATACCACGCATCAAACGCAACAAGCTGCGCGGACAGGAAACGGATGGGAATGGCATCCGCATCGACATTGAATATCCCCGGCCAGTGTTGCTCGATAAACTGTGTTTCGGCATCGAGCGTTTTCGTGCTCGCGGCTCGCCGCAACAGATATTGAACCGCTCCGCTGAAGGCAAACAGGCGATCGCCGACACCGTCCTCTATCGCCCGGCGCGCTGCTGCCAGACCGGCGTCCTCATTGTTCATCGTTTTCGCACGCACCAGTTCGAGCCGGTACGCGGCTTCACTTGCAGGTGCGATTGCGAATACGCGATCGCGAAAATCATCCGCCTCTTCGACGAGTTTCAGTTGGTACAGGAAGTAAGCGATAAATGCCGGGATCTCGTGGTCCCTTGAGTCAATCTCCATCGCCTTCAGGCTGTGACGCAGATAGGCGACCCCATCGCCGGATTGCAGGGCGATCGCCGAGAGCTTCAAATATGCATTCGGTTGCAGCGGTTCGATGTCCAGGGACGCCTGCAAAGCAGCCCTTGCTTCTTCAGGGCGGTTCAACAGGAGCAGCAGCGAGCCAATCTCGTAGTGTATGCGCGAATTATAGGGGTCGAGGGCCAGTGCCTCCCGCTGCAATTGCAGCGCTTCTTCATTGCGTTGCACACCCTGCAGCATCTTGCCCAGCAACAGTCGGACCGGGTATTCGCGCGGGTGTGCGGCAACGAGTTCCTGCAGCTCGATGATCGTGCCGGTGACGGAATCAGAGTCACCCTTGAAAATCGCCTGCCGGGTTGTCGCATAAGCATGCAAAGCCCGCGCATTGATGTCGTCCGGGCTTTCTTCCCGCACCTGGTTCGTGATCGCCAGCACTGAGGCGAGCGCATTGTTTTCGCTCATCAAGCCAGTCTCGAGTTGATGCAGGTAGTTGCTGGCCAGTTCCGTTTTGGCATCAATAAATCCCGGGTCGATCAGCAACGCCCCCTTCAGCAGTTCTTCGGCAGCCCGAAGCCCTCCGTACGAGAAGGTTGCCCGTTCTTTCAGTGCCTGCAAATAAAGATCGTAGGCATCCGGGTCATCGGTACCCACGCCCGCCAGCAGGGACTTGCCGGCCGGACCCAGCAAGGATGCGGACAGCGAGGCACCCACCTTGCTTGCGATCTCATCCTGGATCGCGAAAATATCGTCGCTTTCCCGGTCAAATATCTCCGACCAGATGTGATATCCGTCGGATGCCCGAATCAGCTGCGCGGTTACACGTATACGATTGCCGAATTGCTGCACGCTGCCTTCGAGGATATGTGCAACCTGAAGCGCTGCTGCAATTTCCCGAACATCCATGTTTTTGCCCTTAAAGGCAAAGCTGGACGTGCGGGCTGCAACCTTTAAATCCGGAATCTGCGCCAGCATGTGCAACAAGGTTTCTGTCAGGCCGTCCGACAGGTATTCGTTATCCTGGTCTTTGGACATATTGACGAACGGCAAGACGGCGATCGATTCATTGCTGACGAGAGGGCGTTCGCCACCTGTGTCGCCGGGTGACTGGATGGCGCTGAAAATTGCGACACCGAGTACGGTCACAACGACGCCGGCAATGGTCAGGTAGTCGAATCGTCCAATCGGCGTCGCAACAATCCCACCGTTTTGGTCCTCGACCACGTCTTTCCTGATGCCATCCGGTGTCAGTTCATAGACCCATGACAGAACAACCGCAGGAATAAAGCCGAAGGCGAAACACAGGATCACCGCCTTCGCGGCCCAGTCGGGTGCCCCGAGCGTCGGCAGAATCGTCGTCAGGACTTCGGTCAGCAGCCACCCGACAACCAGGTACGCGGCCGCTACGCGCAAGACATTACGACGCTTCAATTCAGTGAAAATCGACATTGGATGGCGAACGTTCTTTGGGAATGGGTAGATTACACGAAACCGGATTTCGGTATTCTAACGGGACTTCTCTGTCTTAGATGCTCGAAGCGGCTAGTTCGTTGTCGCAGCACCAGCCGATTTCTTGAGATCGCGAAAACGATCCAGCGCTTCGGTGGCGCGCGCCAGCCGGCGATCCGCCCGGCCACCAAGCGTTGCGATGCCGTTCAGCAACAGGGGCTCAGCCTCATCATAGTGGCCCAGGCGCGCCAACGTATCACCGTACTCAACTTCAGTCGCAACGACCAGCACGTGCTCAGGAGGGTAGTCCCGTTGTCGAATCTCTATGGCCCTTTCCAGCAAGGGGCGTGCCTCGGCGGCGCGTCCGGCGGAATTCAACACAGCACCGAGCTCAGTTAATGCTGAGGCGATGTACTGGTGACGCTCATCCAGGTGCTCGTCATAGATCGACAACGAATCGCGAAGTACTGCCTCAGCATTCGCAAGATCCGACTTGTCGTGCAGCACCCTGCCGAGAATCGTTTTGTGGAGTCCTTCGCGGGGGTGCCGGGGGCCGTGGATCTGTATGCCCAAATCAATTGCCTGGCGGATAACGCGCTCCGCCGCATCGTAGTCGCCCTTGATGTGCAGCAACATACCCTGGTCTACCAGCGTGACTGCCAGAAGATCGTGTTCGTCGCCGAGGATTCTTCGCGTCGCCTCGATCGCCATCTCCAGGGTCTTTTCGGCCGCATCCAGATTGCCTTTCGAGCGCTGCAGTACGCCCAGGTTTTGCAGGTAGTACGCCATGTACGGGTGATCCGGGCCTTGTGACGCACTGATGATGTCGATGGCCTCTCGCAGCAAGGTCTCGGTTTGATCAAGATCACCACGAACCTGCAGGATGCGGGCGAGCGAGCCTTTTGCTTCGGCAAGTTCGATACCAAACTGATCCTGAATTTGCACGAAAATCGCAATACTGGATCGAACCGCCGCTTCGGCGTCGTCCAGTTTTCCCGTCGCGAGGTAGACGTTCGCCAGGTTGAACAGGTTGGTTGCCACCTGGGGCGATGTGCCATCGTTGCTTAACTGATTTACCGCAAGAGACTGCTGCAAAAGCTCCGTTGCCCGGGTGTATTCCGCGCGCCGGATGAGTACTTCCGCGAGATCGTTCCTGATTTCCGCAACGCCCGGATGTGAATCGCCGTCGATTTGAATGCGACGCTGAAGTGCCTGTTCCAGCATTTCTTCGGACGCCTGGTATTCACCGAGGTTGTAATAGACGCGACCGATGGTGCCCATCAGCGCGGACTGGATCTCCGGGCGACTTCCCAGGTTGCTTCGAATTCGTTCGGCGCCTTCAGCCAGAATCTCCGCCGCCGTGACATCCACACCACGGGCTCGCGACGGGTCGTGCGCCATAAAAATTTCCTCAAGGAACTGGATGACTTCTCGCGCCGTGTCACGTTCCTCGGCGATGTTTCGATTCTGTACCGACAAGACCACGGTAAATACGCCGAGCATGATCACGACGAGAACAGCCGCAGCAACAGCCGCGAAATGGCGATGGATGAATTTACCTGCCCGATACCGCCAGGAGTCCTTGCGCGCAACGATCGGCATGGAACGCAGGTACCGGCCGATATCGTCAGCGAAGGCATTGGCTGAACGATAGCGCCGTGTCGGCTCCTTGCGCAGCGCCTTCAGGACAATATTGTCAAGGTCACCGCGCAGTCGTCGCTGCAGGCGTTCCGGGCTTACGCTCCGGTTGGCTGCAATCTGCTCGAGTTCCTGCAGTGCGACCGGGTTTCTGTCTTCGACGGCGTCTTTCTTTT
The DNA here is from genome assembly GCA_030426325.1 of Gammaproteobacteria bacterium. Taxonomy (GTDB): domain Bacteria; phylum Pseudomonadota; class Gammaproteobacteria; order Steroidobacterales; family Woeseiaceae; genus UBA1847. The sequence goes on from JAUHYO010000030.1 coordinate 11,325, forward strand.
TTTGCAACAGCCGGCGACTGGGGCTTGTACGCTCGGCCTCGCAAATCAGCAATGCAATTTCGCCTGGCGTTCGATTATCCGTGTCATAAACCCGGTATCCCGCGAGCAGGCTGTAAAGCAAGAGCCCCAGCCCATAAACATCGGTCGCCGTTGTGACGTTATTTCCCATGACCTGCTCGGGAGCACCGTTTGCCGGCGTCATAATGACCGCGCCTTCCCGGGTCAGGCCATCCGTCGCTGTGCCTTCGGCGTCGCTGAGTTTCGCAATGCCGAAATCCAGCAGTTTGGGCGTACCGTCTTTTGTCACCAGGATATTCGTTGATTTGATATCGCGGTGAATGATCAGATTCTGGTGCGCGTAGTGAACGGCGGCGCAAATCGTCTGGAATAATCGCAATCGCTCGTCGATTGTCAGCCGGTTAAGGTCGCAATAAGTGTCAATTCGCACCCCGTCGATGTATTCCATAACAAGATAGGGAACGCCGTCGCTGGTTGTGCCGCCGTCATACAGGCGCGCAATGTTGGGGTGCTCAAGGTTGGCGAGGAACTGGCGTTCGTTGCGCAGGCGAAGCTCGGTCTGCGGATCGACCAGGCGATGGCGGCCCAGCTTGATAGCGACCTGCTGGTCAAATTGTTCGTCGGCCCGCTGCGCAAGATAGACCATGCCCATGCCACCGGAACCCAGTAGTCGCTCAACACGATACGGGCCGATCATCTGCCCTTTCATCTGCTCGGCCTGAGACGTGTCGTCGCCGAACGCGACGCGAACGGTATTGACGATCGTTTGCTCGATACTTGCCTCAACCGACGGGTCGGCCTTCAACAAACTGGATACGTAGTCGCGCAACTCGAGGTCGTCGCCACAGGCTCCGTCCAGGTAACGCGCTCGCTCACCTGGCGTCAGTTCAGACGCATGCGCAAATAGCTCCTCAACCCGGGACCAGCGCTCGGCGTTAAGCTCAATTGTCTTTGAGTTCATTGGCCAGCCAGGCTTTGGCGAGACGCAGGTCCCGATCGACGGTTGCCGCCGATATATTCAGGGCCTCCGCCGTTTCGTCGAACGTCATACCACCGAAATAATGCAGGACCAGAACATCGCTTTTTCGCGCATCGATTTCGGCAAGCCTGGTCAGCGCGTCATCGATATCCACAATATCGGTGCCCTCGCCGTCTGCAACCAGCCCCTCGTGCAGCGTGACAGGTGATGCGCCTCCTCCACGTTTCTGGCTGCGGCGAGCACGGCCATAGTCGGTCAAAATGTGGCGCATGGTACGCGCTGCGACCGAAAAGAAGTGGGCGCGGTCCTGAAATGACAGGTCGGCTTCGGCAAGGCGAACAAATGCCTCATTGACCAGGGCGGTCGCCTGAAGTGTATGTCCGGATCGTTCGGATTGAAGATGCCGTGCCGCAATACGACGCAGATCGTCATAAATCAGCGGTGTCAGCTCCTCGAGCGCGCGCTTGTCTCCGGAGCGCCAGTCTCTGAGCAGCGTCGTAACAGTGGGGGTTGAACTCATAGTCTGGATGTCGATGACGCACGGAGTGCCTGTCTTGATAGCAAATCGACTGGGGCACCGCAATGAAGCATTGAAGAATGTTGCGCTGGCGGGATCGGGGCACGGCAATTAGACTGGTCGCGAACCTTCCTCCAATCGAAATAAGGATCCGGATCATGCCTGAACCCAGCGAACCACCTCCAACTCAGACCCTGTTGGCCGCCGCTGCCGGTGGTTTCGGCGGTGCAATCCTCGGTGTCGTCGCCGCTACCATGATGATGGGCGGTGATGACAGCAACGGACAGGCCGCCAACGTCGATAGCGACAAGCCAGCCGTACAGGTCGTCGCAACAGTGGATGACGTCGAGACCTAAAAAAAATCGGTCAGCGTGAGGTTATTCGCTGCTCGTTTTCGCTTTTAGCTGTGACAGCGCCCCATTTTGGCGCTGCAACAAGGCTATGTCGAAAAAGAACAGCGAAAACTTCTATGTCATCGATCACGCCAACAAGCTGGCGGATCGCGCATGCTCGAACCCCAATCGCAGGCGGCGCCGAACGGTACAGGCCTGGGACAAGACGTCCGGGGAGACCACCACGGTTGAAATCCCGGACTGGGGCGAATCCCCGAAAGACGAAGAGTAAATAAGAGCCCCGCGCCCCGTTACAGGGCCGGGGCTTCTTTTTGCTTGACACACCTGCCTAAATAAGTAACCTTCTGGTTACATGTTAGACGATCACGATATGGATGCCGTTTTCCAGGCGCTGGGCCACGAGAGCCGGCGGCGCATGCTGGACATCGTCAAGGAGTGCCCGGGCATCGGCGTAGGGCTACTGGCAAAAGAATTTGACGTCAGCCGGATTGCGGTCATGAAACACCTCGGCGTCCTGGAAAGTGCCGGCCTGCTCATATCGGAAAAAGACGGCCGCACCCGGCGACTCTACTTCAACGCGGTGCCCATTCAGTTGATTCATGAACGCTGGACCACGGAGTACAGCGCCTACTGGAGCGGTAATCTCACGCGCATCAAGTATCTCGCCGAGATTCGCGCCAGGAACGACGACAAAGACAAGAAAAAGGGGACAAAGTAATGCAAGACAATAAGTACGCAGACAAGGCGATTTACAAAGTACTGATCAAGGCGCCGATCGAAACCGTCTGGTCGGAGCTCGTCAACACCCAGTCACCGCGACCTTTTTTCTGGAACTCCAGCTGGGACGCAAAGGCAATGGCATCGGGAAATGCCTATCGCATGGTCTCCAATGGTGGCAAAACAGTTGCCGTTATCGGGGAAATTCTGGAGATGGAGCCACCCCACCGGCTGGTGCACAGCTTTCGACTGACGTCCCTGGATGACCCGGCATCAAAGGTGACATACACACTCAAGGAAACCGCCGAAGGCACCGAGTTCTGTCTCATCACCGAGAACATTGTTGCCGACTCCAAGAGTGAAAAATCCATGGCCGATGGATCAAAGTTCATCGTCGAAAATTTCAAGGCATACATCGAAACCGGAAAGGTCACCTTCGGTGCACGAATCATGCTCGCCATGTTTTCAATCATGGCGCCATTCACGCCGAAGTCGATGAGCGCCGAAAAATGGCCGCTCGACAAAAAGTCTTAAGAGGAGAATACGCATGCCGCAATCACCCGAACAGATGGCCGAGAAAATGATCGCGAATCTCAAGGAAAAAACCGGCAAGACGCTGGAGCAATGGATCGCGGTTGCCAAAAAGTGCAAACTGTCGAAACACGGCGAAATCGTCAAGCACCTGAAAGCAGACCATGGCATGACGCATGGTTTTGCAAACCTGGTTGCGCACAAAACACTGAAGAGCGATGCGGGCAGCGTGAACAACGTTGCCGACCTTGTCGATGCGCAATATTCCGGCGGTAAAGCGGCCCTTAAGCCAATCTACGACGCATTGATTAAAGCCGCAAAACGCTGTGGGTCGATGGAGGTGGCACCGAAGAAAGCATACGTCAGCCTTCGTCGATCCAAACAGTTCGCAATCATTCAACCTTCGACCAAAACGCGAGTCGACCTGGGTCTGAACCTGAAAGGCGAAGCGGCGAAAGGCCGGCTGGAAAAGTCCGGCAGCTTCAATGCCATGGTGAGCCACCGGGTGCGACTGGAGAAAGCAGCCGACGTTGATAAGGAGGTCCAGGCCTGGCTTAAGAAAGCCTGGTCTGACGCCTGAGCAAAATACGCTGCGGCGCCTCGCTTGAACAAGAAACCGGAAGACCATGTCCAGAATCAACGCCCCCTAATCCAATAAGTAATGGTCGATGGCGTCTGGATTAACCCCAGCTCATGGGCTATGTTTCCGGTACAACAAAAACAACAAGGCATGAACATGAATCGTCGACTATTCTTGGGTTCAACCGTCTCCGCCGCCGTAGCTGCAGCGATTCCCGGCACCGCACATGCCAGCGCACTACTCAATAAATTGCTGGCGATGTCGGCAAGCGTCGTCGGACGAACCGGCGACGGCGTTGAGGTCACCATCGAAGAGGCCGCACTGGCCGAGCTCAAGGCCGCACTTCGCGGACAGCTACTCCTCGCTGGAAATGAGGGCTATGACAAGGCACGGCGCGTCCTGAATCCGTCAATCGACAAACACCCGGCGATCATTGTTCGTCCCAGTGGTGCAGCGGATGTTGCGGAAGCGGTCCGGTTTGCCAAGGAACGCAACCTGCTCGTTGCCGTGAAATGCGGCGGTCACAGCATGTCTGGAAAATCGACCTGTGACGGTGGCATGCAGATTGATCTGTCCATGATGCGTGGCGCCCGCGTTGACCGTCGAAACAAACGCGCCTGGGTTGCCGGCGGCAGCCTGCTCGGCGACCTGGATCACGAAAGCATGGCACACGGGCTGGTCACTACAGCCGGCACCGTTTCGCACACGGGTGTCGGCGGCCTGTCGCTCGGCGGCGGGTTTGGCAGACTTGCACGAAAATACGGCCTGGCGCTCGACAACATCCGAAGCGTCGATATCGTTACCGCAGATGGCGTATTGAGACATGCCAGTGCGGAGGAAAACCCCGACCTGTTTTGGGGTGTCCGGGGCGGCGGCGGCAATTTCGGCGTTGTCACCGAATTCGAGTTCGACCTGCATGAGATGGATCGCACGGTAATCGCCGGCGACGTCGTATTCACGCCGGACCAGGCGAAAGAGGTCATTCGCAACTACGCTGACTACAGCCAGGGCGCACCGGATGACTTGTCGCTTGACCTGATCATGGCAGCGCCGCCTGGCGGCGAACCGGGAGCCGTCGTCGTTCATGCCGTCTATTCAGGCGCGCACGCGGACGCCGATGAGTTCCTTGCACCGATTGCATCTTTCGGCAAACCGGTGGCCAATACGATCGGCCCGACGGACTACGTCGCCTTGCAGAAGTCGTGGGATAACTCGGATCCTCGCCACGGCGGCGACTACCTGAAATCCGGCCTGGTAAACGAAATCGACGATGCACAGGTCAACGCCATCGTTGACGGATTCGAGGCCGATCCTTTGCGAGCGACGACGTTCTTCTACCAGCAATCCGGTGGCGCCATCAACCGCGTCAGCGAAAGCGCAACAGCGTTTCCCAACCGCAATGCTGCCAATGGACCCGCGGTCGTCGTTGCATGGAACGAAGGCGCGGACCCTGAGCCGCATATTCGATACATTCGCAGTTATTTTTCAGATATTGAAAAGTTCACGGACGGTTTCTACACCAATACCGGCGAATACGAGACACAGGCGAGCGTCAACCGCAACTACCGGGGCAATTACAAACGACTCGTCCAACTCAAGGATCGATACGACCCCGGCAACCTCTTCAGACTCAACGTCAACGTGGTGCCATCGCAGACTAAAGCCTGATCCCGGGACGTCGAACTCGGCGGGTACAAGCGCACCGGGGCGGCAGTTTGGATCAGGCGATCGGGGCGCTGTAAAGATTTGTCAGCAACGTGACAATTTCACGAAAAATAGTAACGGACACATCTATAATGTCCGGATGATTAGAATCGG
>JAUHYO010000357.1 GCA_030426325.1 Gammaproteobacteria bacterium
GGTTTGGGTTTCGGCTGAAAACTGTCAGGGGCTCGCTCACCAGCAACCAGCAACAAACTGCTGACACCCATCGCTGCCGCACCGAGCAAATCACTCATCAGCGCGATTCGATTTCGATTGCGACTCGACAACTGAATGATCGGGTCGACACCGTAGTCCAGCAAGATGCTCGCAGCCGCGGTCGTTGACATGTGCAACTGGCCGTACTGATTGTCGGTCAGCAGAATGCCGTCTACCGCGTCTTTCAGCACGTCGGCCTGCAGCTGTATGGCCGGCGCGTCGGTCTCCGGCCGCAAAAAAAGTTGCGCGGTGACTGCAAAGTCTTTCTCTCGTACCGCTTTCTTGAAAGTCTTCAATGATTTACCAGACCACAGTCCGTTTGCTACGTCGCCAGTGTTAACCCGGCAAGGATGGCAGAAGGGCGCAGTGTACACACTGGGAGAAGATTACGGTGACTCGCATTCCGCCGGTGCGACGAAACGGTTTTCGATGCCACACCAGCTTCTTCTGACCTTCCGTATTATGTTAGTCGATGGCAACTCTGCTCAGGGTCTGGCGCTAACCCGGCAGTTATGCTGAAGTCGCGCCATGAGTCAGAACGAAAAACTCGGTGCTGCGTTCTCGCAGCTCCGCACTGGAAATTTTGTCGAAACCCTGCGTCTTTGTGAGCAATTCCTGGCCACATCCCCAGAGGATGCCAGCTTTTTATGCCTCGCTGGTCAAGCCAGCATCGCACTGAGACAGTTCGACAACGCCGAAAAATACATCGACGATGCGATTCGTGTGTCGCCCGACTTTGCGCCTGCATTTGAGGTTCACGGCGATCTCATGCTGCTGAAGGGCGATCCCGGCCGTGCGTGCGCGTCTTATAAAGTCGCCATGCGGCTGGATCCGGGCAGGAACCTGACGCACGAGAAACTCGAGCGCTCGAGGCAACTCGAAAAAGCGGCGGCAACGGCGAAACCGGCAGCCGCTACACGCAAACCGTTCGAGGACGAGCTCAGGAAAGCCGTGGCTTTCGAAACGAATGGCGACCTGCAATCGGCGGAGATGATTTACCGCGAGATCCTCACCCGGGAACCGAACCATGTTGAGGCGGCCCGCCTGCTGGCAGGCATCGCCGTGCACCACAAGCGCTATCGTGATGCGGAGGTATTCCTGAAAAAAGTGCTGGAAATCGCGCCCGACCATGCGCGCGCCTGGCTCGACCTCGCCAACGTGCAAAGGGAGCTGGACCAGCTGGACGACGCCGTGGAAAGCGCGAGACAGGTATTGCGGCTGGCACCGGACAATGCCGAATCGTACATGGCCTACGCCGGCGCCATAGGCATGACGGGCGCACATGAAGAGGCTATTGAGGCCTATCAGCGCGCCATCGCGATGGCGCCGGAAAAAGCCGGGGCCATGTGCGCCATGGCCCACCATCAGAAGACCGTCGGTCACCAGAACGATGCGATCGCGAGCTATCGACGCGCCATTGCGATCAAACCCGATCACGCGGAGGCCTATTGGAGCCTTGCCAACCTCAAGACGTTTCGGTTCGAAGACGAGGAGGTTGCCGCGATGCAGGCATTGTTGCGCGACGAGTCGTTACCCGATGTTTCCCGGGCGCAGTTGCACAACGCGCTTGGTCTCGAGCTTGAATCACGCAAGGACTATGACGCCGCATTTCAGAATTTCGCCGCCTGCAACAAGATTCAGCGCCTCAGCGAATCCTACGATCCCGTCGAAACGGAAACCACCTACGACCGGATCATTGACCTCTTCGATGCAGATTTCTTCGCCAAAAATGCGGGTGCACCCGCGTCGGAGATAACACCGGTCCTGGTGGTTGGTCTGCCACGATCGGGCTCAACGCTGATTGAACAGATACTGGCGAGCCACAGTCAGGTGGACGGCACGCACGAACTCGGTGACTTGACGCGCGCAGTGCAATCCGTGCGGCGCGGAAAGAACCGTCGGGCACGCTTCCCGGACACGCTTGCCGAATTGACGCCTGCGGACTGGCAAGGAATCGCTGATGAGTATTTACAGCGGACTGAAATATTCCGAAGCGGCGCGCCTTTCTTCATCGACAAAAACCCGAACAATTTCGTTTACGTCGGCGTCATGAAACTTGCTTTTCCCAACGCCAGAATAATCAACGCGCGACGCCATCCGCTGGACAGCTGCTTCGGCTCCTTCAAACAATTGTTTGCCAGTGGGCAGCCCTTTACCTACGACATGATCGAACTCGGCGAATACTACCTGCAGTACCAACGCCTTATGAATCATTGGCATGCCGTGTTGCCCGGGTTTGTACTTGATGTGCAGTACGAGGACGTCGTTGCCGATCTGGACAGCCAGGTTGCGCGGCTTCTGGATTATTGCGGTCTGCCTTTCGAGGAAGCCTGCTTACGTTTCCACGAAACCAATCGTGCTGTGAAAACGGCCAGCTCGGAACAGGTACGACGGCCGATCTATTCCAGCTCCGTCAACCTCTGGCGCAACTACGAAGACCATCTGGATGAGCTCATACAGATCCTGCAGCCCATCTTGCCCGACTAGTCGAACGGCCAGACTTCGAGACCGTGGATCGCGTTGCGGATATCCATCGACAGATTGACGGACCCCACGACCTGATTGGTGGCGAGATCATAGAGTGTAATGGTCGACGGTGACGAACCAGCCGCGATAAACCGCTCGCCCACCGGGCAAAGACCACGCCCGAACGCCTGTCGTGCAATATTGGTATCGTCCACGCCAGCGTACTGCAAATGCGATTCATCATAAGAAACGATTTTGAACGCTTTTTCGCCGCCATCGCGGCTTACGTAGCGCACACAATCGCTGGCGGTATCGTTGAAGACAACTCCGTTCAGCCAGGGCCTCGCGTTGTGCGTGCCGGCCGGCAGATCGCAAACGACAGACACCTGCATCTGGTTGTTGATGTGCAATAGCGCCCTGGTCCTGAGGCCGCTCAAATAAATGCCGCTGCCATCGACATGCACCATGTTGATGTGGAAATCATTGACCGGCCGCGGGCCGGTTTCGCCACGCGGATCAAACGTATGCCCGGACCAGTTACCGCCATGGCGCTGCAGGTGGAAGCCCCACTCAAACTGCCCACTGTCCAGGTTGAACGCCAACAGACTGTCGTAGCCCGTCGAGGTCACGAACAGCAGCCGCTCCATGCGACAGATTT